>DATHRJ010000245.1:0-7581 GCA_035465455.1 Lysobacter sp. | reverse complement strand
CGGTCATGCGGCTGAAAATCCTGCGGCGGGAAGTAGTTCGGCGTGGTGAACACCGGCTTGCGCCGCAACTCGCGGATTCCGGTGGCATTGAGCACCGCGTCCTCGCGGTTGATCCTGGCCGCGTTGCGCTCGCGTTCGGCGACCTTGAGCCGCAGCCGGCGCGCCGCCGGATCAGGGTGGTAGACCTGCGCCACCGCGCGCTGCAGTCGATCGCGATCCGCCTTCGGCAGTGTCTCGAGCAGCGAATGGTCGGCGCCGACCTGCTCGAGCAGTTCAGCCGCCCCGCGCAGGCGCTGCAGCAGGGCGTTCTCGGTGTCGCTGTCGCCGGCAGCGGCGGGACGGATCGTGCTCTCTGGGGTGCTCACAACGGTATTCCGGGTGTTTCAGGGAGGCGCTACGGTAGTCGTTTCGCCCGCGCCGCGCCTGAAGCGACCGCTCGGCAACGCCAAAATGCCGCCGTTCGCACCCCACCCACACCGCGATTGGCGACAATGGCGGCCGTTTTCCATTCCTCGGATCCCGCATGGCCGGTGCCAGCCTTTTGACCCTGCTCGACGATATCGCCAGCGTCCTGGACGATGTCGCGCTCCTGACCAAGCTTGCGGCCAAGAAGACCGCGGGGGTGCTGGGCGACGATCTGGCGCTCAATGCCGAGCAGGTCAGCGGGGTCAAGGCCGCGCGCGAGCTGCCGGTGGTCTGGGCCGTGGCCAAGGGCTCGTTCAAGAACAAGGCGATCCTGGTGCCGGCGGCGCTGGCGATCAGCGCCTGGCTGCCGGTGCTGATCATTCCGTTGATGATGATCGGCGGCACCTACCTGGTGTACGAGGGCATGGAGAAGCTCGCGCACCGCTTCCTGCATTCCCCGGACGAGGACGCCCGCAAGCACGAGACGCTGATTCACGCGGTGGCCGACGAGCAGGTCGACCTGGTCGCGTTCGAGCAGGACAAGATCAAGGGCGCCATCCGCACGGACTTCATTCTCTCGGCCGAAATCATCGTGCTGTCGCTGGGCGTGGTCGACGGCCAGCCGTTCGCACAGCAGGCGCTGGTGCTGGTGACGATCGCCCTGGCGATCACCGTGGGCGTCTATGGCCTGGTCGCCGGCATCGTCAAGCTTGACGATGCCGGCATGCACCTGGCCGAGAAAGGCGGGGCGATGGCGGCGTTCGGGCGCGGCATCCTCTACACCGCGCCGTGGCTGATGAAGTTCCTGTCGATCGCCGGCACCGCGGCCATGTTCCTGGTCGGTGGCGGCATCCTCGTGCACGCGGTCCCGGTGCTGGCGCACTGGGTCGAGGGCGTGGTGCCGGAGGGCTTTGCCGGCGCGGTGCTGTCGGCGCTGGCCAATGCGGCGGTCGGGATGGCGGTGGGCGCGGTGGTGGTCGCGGCGGTGATGCTGTTCAAGAAGATGCGCGGCGGCACGGCCGAAGCGGCGCCCTGATCCGGGTCAGTGCCTGCCGACCTTGACGTAGGCGTAGTCCACGAATCCGCCCGGCCCCGGAAACACCGTCACCTCTTCCAGGCCCGGCAGGGACTGCCAGCGGATCGCATACGGGTCGGCCTGATCGGGCGCGGCCGGCGCCAGCCCCAGGCTACCCAGCGCGCTTTCGTTGAACGCGACCGCGCCCATTGCGCGCACGGTGACCATGTCGGCCTTGCCGGCCACGAACATGACCTCGTCCTGGTGCGGCGGATACCTGCACCAGCGCGACCGATGGACCTGCTCGCAGGAACTCGGCTCGCCCAGCAGGGCGGCAACCTCGGCTTCCGGTCTGCCCACGACCCGCATCACGTCCATGACCACGTCCGGTACAGGCGGCTCCGGCACGACGGGCGCGGCGATGCTGGCCGAGGGCGCGGCGGCGGTCGCGACGGGGACGGGTGGCTGCGGGTCTTCGCCGCAACCTGCCAGTGCCAGCAGCAAGCCGGCGACCGCTGGCAGGGAGGTCGTTCGCGTGGTCACGCCCGGACCTTACCCGAAGGTGGCGGTGACGTCAGGCCCGCGGCATCCCGCGTTGTCGTGCCCAGGGGCCTGATCCGAGGTCGGCGCCGGCGCGTACTGGTGGCCCGCAGTTCGTCGACGCAGGCTAGCCCAATGGCTCGGCCAGCGAACGCTGGATCGCTTCCAACCCCTGCCCGCGGGTCTCGATGCCGCAGCGCGCGAGCATCACCCCCGACACCGCCATCGGCACCGCGATCACCAGCGCCGACCACGCGAGTTCGCCGAACAGTCCGAGCACGCCCAGTCCCGCGCCAAGGATGCCGCCGAACTTGGTGGCGGCCGCGACCACGCCCGAGCCGGTACCGCGCAGGTGCACCGGGTAGATCTCGGCTGCGTACGGGATCAGCATCGCGATCACGCCACTGACGCTGACCAGCAGCGAGGCGGTGGCGACGACGGTCGCGGTGGTCGAGCGCAGCTCGGCCAGTCCCAACGCGAAGAAGGCCAGCAGCGCCAGGGTGGTCAGGGCGATGAACAACACCAGCGACTTGATGCTGCTCCAGCGGTGGTAGAGCCAGATCACCACGCCGATGCCCGGCAGCGCCAGCACCGCCGAGCGTGCGAGCAGCGCGCTCGCCGCGCCCGCATCGACACCCAGGCCGACCAGGTTCAGTGGCAGCCACAGCAGGAAGCCGAAGCTCACCAGCCCCCAGGACACCCCCGCCATTACCAGCCCCCAGGTCAGCGCGGCGTGGCGGCCGCGCAGCAACTGGCGCATGCCGCCGACCGGATGACGCTCGTCGATCACCGGTGCACCGGGATGCAGCGCGTCGTCGCGCTCGATCGCGGCGGCGGCTTCGCCCGGACGCACGCCGGAAAACCGGATCAGCACCGCCTTGGCCTGGTCCTCCAGCCCGACGTTGGACAGGAACCGCGGCGACTCGGGAATGAAGCGGTTGAGAAACAGGATCAGCGCGCCGGTCGGCAGGCCCAGCAGCCACAGCGCGCGCCAGCTGAACACCGGCTCCAGCAGCGTCGCCGCGCCGGCCGCGGCGAGGTAGCCGGCCGAGGTGCCGATGCCACCGAGCGCGACCAGCAGCCAGCCGCGGTGCGCGGCGGGAATGGTCTCGGCCATCAGGGTGAAGGTGATCGGCAGCAGGCCGCCGGCCGAGGCGCCCATCAGGAAGCACATCGCCAGGTTCCAGCCGAACGCCGGCATCGCCCCGCATATGGCGGTGCCCATGAACATCAGCGCCGACAGCAGGATCGCGGCGCGGCGGCCGAACACGTCCGCCAGCCGGCCCCACACGATCGAACCGACCGTGGTCCCGGTCAGCGCGACCAGCGCCAGCCAGCCGGCGGTGGTGGCGCTGATCGCATACTCGGCGGTGACCCCCGGCAGCACGAAGCCGAGCGTGGCCGGCTTCATCACGTCGACCGTCAGCGCGACCACCAGCACCAGCACCAGCTTCGCGTGCTCGCCATTGAGCGGCACGCCGTCGGCGATGTGGAAATGCGCGTGGTCGCGCCCGCCCTGCAGCGCCGCGCGCATCTGCGCCAGCCGCGGCATCAGGCCGTAGGCGGCCAGCAGCAGGCCGGCGGGGATCATCGCCATGCCGCCGAGCATGGTGCTGTCCATCGGCATCCCGACCATGCGGTAGCCGGTGTGCGCGCCCATCGCGAACATCGGCAGGTGCGCGAGCACGCCGGCGACGATCGCCGCGCAGCCGAGCCAGAACGCGGCCGGGTGGTGGAACGAGAGGCCGCGGGTCTTCATGCGATCAGGCAGTGGGGGTGGCGGCTGGCCGCGCGCGGTTGCGCGCGGCGGCGGCATCAGGCGTCGTCGGTTCCGGTCGCCTCGTCCTGCAGGAACGGCTCGACCGGGCCTTGCAGCTTGAGCGTCATCGGGTTGCCACGGCGGTCGAGCGCGCGACCGGCGATGACCTTGATCCAGCCCTCGCTGACGCAGTACTCGTGCACGTTGGTGCGCTCTTCGCCCTTGAAGCGGATGCCGATGCCGCGCTCGAGCAGCGCCGCGTCGTGAAACGGGCTGCGCGGGTCCATCGAGAGGCGGTCGGGAAGGGTGTCGCTCATCGGGGTCACCTGGGATCGCAAGGTGGCGCGTGGGCCACGTCGGGGCGCAAAGGATACGGGGTTGCGGTCGTTCGCGGGGCGGTCTGCGGTTCGCCGGTCCCTGTCCTCGCGGCGCGGGGCTGGACTGTTCGCGGCGTTCGACCGTTCCCTAGCGCCAGCGTGCATCCAGCCGCTGCAACAGGTTCGCCGCCGGGGTTGCGGCGACGGCCAGTCCCGCGAGCACGCCCATGGCATTGAAAAGGGCATCGGCCGGATCGGCCTGGCGCGAAACCGTCAGCGCGGCCTGCGCGAATTCCAGCCCGATGCCCAGGGCAACCAGCCCTGCCGCGCACAACGCCCGGGTGCGCATGCGCGCGAACAGCATCCCCGCGTAGGCCGACAGCACGAAGTAACCGAGCAGGTGCTCGACCTTGTCGAAGCCGTGGAATGGCACAGGCGGCAGCTCCCCCGCCGGCAGCAGCGACCCGAAGACGACCATGGCGATCATCGCGACCCATGCCGCAAGCCAAAGTGTCGGCCGCCGCAGCGGGCGCAGCGCCGTGGCCGCGCGCCGACCGCCTCGCGTCACCGTGCTTCGGGCAGCCTCGGCCGCCACGGCGTCGTGCGCGTTTTCCCGTTCGTCGCTCACAGGCGGTGGCTCAGGTCGCCGGCAAGGAAAGCGATGCCGAGGTCCACGTTCTTCTCGAAACCCATCACCTGGAAACGCTCGCCCATTTCGCTGGGCAGGGTCAGTCGCTTGACTTCGCCGGTGCGCCGCTGGCGCTCGCCAACGTCATCGATGGATTCGATCCGCTGCAGCACCGCGGCCAGGCCGTTGCCCAGCAGGAAGCTCGCCTGCGAGCAGTAGCCGGCGAAGTCGAAGCCGGCCGCGACCCCGGCTTCGGCCAGCGCGGTGAAATCCACCGAGGCGGTGAGGTCCTGCAGGCCCGGGTACAGCAGCGGCTGCGCGTGCATGCGGTGGCGGTAGAACGCGCGCAGGGTGCCGTCGCTGCGCTCGGGCTGGTAGTACTCCGCGCGCGCGTAGCCGTAGTCGACGAACAGCATCGCGCCGCTGCTCAGCCCGCCAGCAACGGCCTGGATCCAGTACGGCAGCTGCGGCAACACCTCGGAACGGTAGCCTTCGGGCAGCGACCTCCCGAGCCGGTTCTCCAGATGCCGCACCGCGCCGGTGAGGAACGCGTCGGCCGGACGCAGCACCCGCGCGAAACCGGTGGTCGATGCGCTGGTGTCATCGACTTCCACGTGCTCCTCGAACACCTCGCCGCCCTGGATCGCAAACCGCGAAGTCGGCAGCGCGTCGATCACCTCGTTGGCGAACAGCACGCCGTTCCAGTCGTGCGGCAGCGGCCCCTCAAGCCACTGGACCCGTGCGAACAACGCCGGCGGCAGGCGTTGCTGCAGGCGCTCGCGCTGGCGCTGGCGCAGCTGCGCGCTCGGCTCCAGGATCGCGTAGCGGTCGGGCAACGCGTCCAGCTCCGCCAAGCGGTTCAACGCCACTTCGGCGAACGCGCCGGTACCGCCGCCGATCTCCAGGAACACGTTCGGCAATACGTTGCCTTCCAAGCCGTTGCCGCAAGAGCCGAGCTGCTGCAGGACCGGCGCGACGCTCTCGGCCACGCATTGGGCGAACACCGGCCCCAGTTCGGGCGCGGTGACGAAGTCGCCCTCCGCGCCGAACTTGCTCGCACCGGCGCTGTAGTAGCCCAGCCCGGGCGCGTACAGCGCCAGCTCCATGAAGCGCGAGAACGCGATCGCAGCGTCCGGGTCGGCGGCGATCTGCTCGCGTATCAGTTGCGCCAGTCGCGCGCTGTGCGCGAGCGCGTCGGGTTCGGGGAGGGGCAGGTCGAAATCGCTCACGTTGGCATCCGCAGGAACACTCGCGCAGGATACCGCCTGGTGCGTCGCGTCCCGGCCAGCGACCGGCGCGCCGTTAATGCCGCAGCGAAGGAGAGCGTCGACATGAATGCCACTGCCCGCCCCGTGGCGCTGATCACCGGCAGCGCGCGCCGCATCGGCGCGGCGATCGCGCGCGCGCTGCATGCCGCCGGTTTCGACCTGGCGCTGCACTGCCGCCATTCACGCGCCGAACTCGACGAGCTGATTGGCCAGTTCGAGCACGTCCGCCCCGGCAGCACGCTGGCGCTGCAGGCCGACCTGGCCGACTTCGACCGCCTGCCGGAACTGGTCGCGCACACGATCGGGCGCTTCGGCCGGCTCGACGCGCTGGTCAACAACGCCTCCGGCTTCGGCCCCAGCCCGATCGGTTCGGTGACCCCGGCGCAATGGGACCAGTTGTTCGCGACCAACGCGCGCGCGCCGCTGTTCCTGGCCCAGGCCGCGGCCCCGCACCTGGCCGCCAGCGGCGGCGCGATCGTCAACCTCACCGACATTTACGGCGAGCGACCGTTGCGCGCGCATACGGTCTACTGCATGGCCAAGGCCGCGTTGCTGATGGCAACCCGATCGCTGGCGCTGGAACTCGCGCCGCAGGTGCGGGTCAACGCGGTATCGCCCGGCGCGATCCTGTGGCCGCAGGATGCGACCGACACCGCCGCGCAGGAAGCGATGCTGGCGCGCACCCCGCTGCGCCGCACCGGCACGCCGGAGGAAGTCGCCGAAGCGGTGCGCTGGCTGCTGCAGGATGCGAGCTACTGCACCGGGCAGGTGCTGCACCTGGACGGCGGGCGCCTGCTCGCGGGCTGATGCCCCCGTAGCCCGGGAAAGCCAGCGTTCCGTGGGGGCGCCGAGTCCCGGGTGCGCTGCGCTGACCCGGGCTACCAGGGCGGCCGTCCCCGGCACCCGGTCACCCCAGCGGCCTGGCGGATTACTTACCTGGCCGCGAACGCGCGCTCCAGCTGCGCTCCCTGGAACGCTGGCGGCGCGCTGCCATCGACCGCATAGCGGTACAGCGCCGCCGAGTACACCCCGCTGAGCGCGGCCTGGTACACCCCCAGCAGCAGCACGCCGACCACGAACAGCCCCGCAACCGCCACCGCCAGCGCGATCGACACCTGTGCCGCGGCAAGCGCGAGCAGCACGCCGATCACGATCACCACGAACGAGATCAGCCCGAACATCAGCCCCAGCCCGACCGTGCCGATCGCGTTCTCGCCCCAGGTGCGCTTGAGCATGGCCACGCTCTTCTTGAGCGCGTCGACCGGGCCGACCTCCTGGCTGACCAGCACCGGCACCACCAGGAACGTCGCCAGCGTCCACGCGATGCCCAGGCCACTGCCGACCAGGCGCACGAGGAAGTTGTCGCGGTGCTTCAGCGCCTGCAGCAGCACGCCGACCGTGGCGGCGATCGCGGCGTAGCCCAGGATCGGGCGGATGCGCGAGCGCGCGATCGCCAGGCCGTCCGACAGGGTCGGATCGCCGCCTTCGAGCCGGATCATCGCCGCGCCGACCAGCGCGCAGTTGAAGAAGATGATCACGCTGTACTGGCAGAAGTAGAACGCGAATGCCCAGACCACGCCGAACGCATCGAGGCCATCGGCGAACACCCGCAGCGCGAACGTCGGGATCGCGAACGTCGCCAGTACGAT
>DATHRJ010000244.1:0-2384 GCA_035465455.1 Lysobacter sp. | reverse complement strand
ACCGGCGACTCGTCCCTGGCCTACCTCAGCCAGTTCCCGGTCGAGTGCCTGAAGATCGACCGGTCCTTCACCCTCGCGCTCGGGGGAGAGAATGATTCCCACGGCATCGTCGAGGCGGTCATCGCCATGGGGCGCAGCCTCGGGATGAAGGTCGTGGCCGAAGGCGTCGAGACCTCGGCGCAGCTGGCTGCGCTGCGTGAGCTGGGATGCACCTACGGCCAGGGGTTCCTGATGGGACGCCCGGTGTCGGTGGAGGCAGCCGGAGCGCTGCTGGCGGTGCAGGGCGCGGGATTGCTCGCGTGGCGCGACATCTCGCCGCTGCCAGCCCGATAGCCGCGACCATCGGCACCGCGCGTCAGGTCTTGCCGGCGAACGCCTGTGCCACGCACCGCCGGTACCGCTGCTCAACGCGTGTGGCAAACCACTGCGTGGTGAGCTTGCGGGTGAATTTCGGACTGTGCAGGTCGATGTCGGGCATCACCGCACGCGGCAGGGGGCGGCGCTCCATGCGCTCGGCGAGCGCGAAAACGCGTTCGTGCAGGTCGGTACGTTCGAACTCGTAGCGGTCGCCCTGATCCAGCGCCCGGCGGATCGCCGCATCGCTCATGCCGATCTGTCCCCCCAGCGAACGCACCGCGGACTCGGTCGCGCCGATACGGTCGCCCACATTGCCATGCAGGACCAGGTCGCCGTCCAGCGCGAGCGGAACTCCCGAGGCCGCCGTGACCGCGGCCTGGAAGGCGGCGTTGCGGCTGGCGTACCAGTCGGCGTTGAAGTCGGCGTAGCGGTACAGGTGCCGCGTGTAGGAGGACGGGTAGTCCAGCAGATGGGCGATGCCGAAGTACATCCCGCCGCGCCGGGTGAACACCTCGTCGCGGATGGACCCGGTGGTGGCGTAGGGATAGGGGTGGTTGCGGGCATGTTGCTGGGCAAAGGCGATGCTCACCTGCATCGGGCCGCCCGTGCGCACCGGGTTGGCGCCACCCAGCAGCCGCTGGCCCATCGGCACCTTCGCGATGAGGTCCTCGAAGATGCCGCTCATCTCCTTTTCGGTGCGAACGGCGGCAATCCGTTGGCCGTAGCTCCTGCCGTCAGGCGATTTGATCAGCAGCGCAGCGCGCACCAGCAGCTGCGGGATCCTGCGCTCGGCGGCGCGGCGGTCGAGTTCGGCGCGGGCGATCCTCGCCAGGCCCGGCACCACCGGGTCGGCGGTGAACGTGGACTCCTGCTCGGTTACCGCGAGCGCGGCGCACAGGTTCTCGGTGCTCGGAGGAACGTCCAGCAACTGGAACGCCGACTGGATATCGGTGGCCCAGCCTTCCCGGTCCCGGGTCTCGCGTGGCAGCAATTGCACGAGCTGCGCGCGCACGTCGGCGGGGTGTCGCGCCGGCGCTTCGTCGCGCGGTTGGGTGACGCAACCAGCCAGCAGCGCAACCAGGACACAGGCGAGCGACGCGGGCCGGAGCCTCGCCCGACTGGGAGCATGGCGCTGCACACAAGCGTCGCCTGTGCGGGCGGGCCAACGCCTGTCTGCGCGGTGCGTGCGGGTCGTGCTGCGCACGGACTAGCGGCGTCCGCCCAGCATGCCGCTGCCTGCACGCAGCAGCTGCTGCGACATCTGGCGCAGCGGTTCGCCCTGCAAGTGGGTGTACAGCTCATCGGTCAGCGTTGCGTTCATGCGTTCGAATCCTTGGCTGGGGATCGCGCAGGCTAGGGTGCGGCGCGTTAGTGGGGCGAGAGAGCCTACGCGGACTTGCATGCCACGGTTAACAGCGCCCATGCCGGCAGTCCATCAGAACCATTCCAGCAGCGAGACGCCCAGGCCGACGGACCAGGTGCGGTGGTCGTAATCAACCAGGCTTTCGCCGTAGCCATCAAACACCTGTACATGGCCACGCAGGGTGTCGTTGACCGGAAACCCCCAGTCGAACTGCACCGCGCCGCGCGAATGGTCGCCGCCGCGCAGCGAATGGCGCGCCATCAGCGCGAACTCGTGGCCGTTGCGCTGGTGGATCAGGGTGGCATCGCCGCGGCCGATGTAGTTCTCGATGCCGGGGTTCTCGTCCTCGCTATCGGCGATGCGCCACCAGGGCCGCAGCATCAACGCCCAGTTGTCGCGATCCAGGCCGACATTCACCATCACCCGGTTCCAACTGCGCGAGAGCGGATCGTCGCGGCCGTTGGACTGGTGGTTGATGCCGGCGGCGAGCATGCGCCCGCGCCAACCGCCCAGCGAATAGCTGTTGCGGAACACCAGCAGCACTTCGGGCTCGTAGTTGGACTCGCGGAACGGGCGGGACTCCTCTGCGCTGTAGGCCTGCCAGCGTGAACTCTGGGTGTAACCCATCCACACGTCGCCGTTGTCGCCGAACAGGTTCTCGACC
>DATHRJ010000243.1:0-1883 GCA_035465455.1 Lysobacter sp. | reverse complement strand
ACGCCGCGCCGGGACATCGATCCGGAATACGAGATCGAACGCGTGGTGAAGCCGGCCCGCAACAACTTCGTGCACCTCGACCCCGCCGCGTTCGACGACGCGGGGCAACAGAGGCTGGCGGTGATCGAGGCCTGGACGCTCGAGCAGGCGGAGGTGCTGGCGCCGGCGTTCGAGCGCCGCGCCCGCGAGGGCGCCGTGCGCGAGTGCCACGGCGACCTGCACCTCGAAAACCTGCTGCTGCAAGAGGGCCGCTTCGTTCCCTTCGACGCCATCGAGTTCAACCCCAACCTGCGCTGGATCGATGTGGCCAACGATATCGCCTTCCTGGCCATGGACCTGATGGCGCGCGAGCGCCAGGATCTCGCCTTTGCCGCGCTCAGCGCCTGGCTGGAGGCCAACGGCGCCTACGACAGCCTGGCGGTGATGCGTTTCTACCTGGCCTACCGCAGCATGGTACGCGCGGTGGTGACGGCGATCCGGCGTGGGCAGGATTCCGCGCAGGAAGGCGCTGCCGATGAGTCGGCGGCCAAAGGTGCGTCGGCGCGGCTCGATGCCGGTCGCTACGTCGAGCTGGCCGCCCAGTTGGTGGATACACCGCCGCCGCGGCTGTACCTGATGCATGGCTTATCCGGGTCGGGCAAGACCTGGTTCAGCGAACGCCTGGTCGGCGCCCTGCCGGCCCTGCGGGTGCGCAGCGATCTCGAGCGCAAACGGCTGGCCGGACAGGCCGAAGCGCAAGAGGCGAAAGGCGCCATCGCATCCGGGCTGTATGCAGCGGAGGTCACGGAGCGGACCTACGAGACGCTGGCGCGCTGCTGCGAAACCGGGCTGCGTGCGGGCTTCGACATGATCGCCGACGCGACCTTCCTGCGCCGCGGGCGCCGCGCGCGGTTCCACGAACTGGCCGCATCGCTGGGCGCGAGCTTCGCCATCGTCGAGTGCCAAGCGCCGCCGGAGTTGCTGGAACAGCGCCTGCGCGAGAGAGCTGCGCAGCGATCGGACGCCTCCGATGCCGATGTCGCGGTGCTGCGGCACCAGTTAACGCACCATGATCCCCTGAGCGCCGAGGAGCGGGCAATGACGCTGCGGGTGGATTCCGGGCAGGATGCGGCCGAGGCGGCGGTCAGGCTGCGGACGATCGCCGATCGCTGCGCGGAAGGCTGAACAGGGGATTTCCGGCCACGGTTGCGCGAATCTCCGCCAGCCGCTGACGGCGGCGCTCGGCGATGGTTGCCCGGAGCCCTTCCGCCGGCGTCGAGTGCCCGAGTTGTTCGAGCAGCTGTAACTGGACCACGCAGTCGTGCCAGCCGCCGAGCAGTGATTGCAGCGCCTTGCAGCTGTCGACGACGGCTCCGGTGTCGCCGGCCGGCTGCGGCTCCCGTTCTGCGGTGTACCGGACTTCCTTAACGGCGATGCGGAACTTGTGCCAGGCAATGTCGTCGCTCTGCTGCAAGGCGGTGGACAATGCCTCGCGCGCACGCGCCAGCGCGGCTTCCAGTGCAGCAGCCTGCGTCGCGGCTGGGCCGTGATGCGTTCCGTCGTGCTTGCCATCGTGCTTACTGGCGCGCTTCAGGAAGCGTTTCCACTCCTTTTGGTGGGCCTGCCAGCGAGCCGACTCCAGCATGCGGGTCACGGCGTCGTGGCTGGACTGCAGTGGCGCCTCTGCTGCCTGTTTGAATTCCTCCAGCTCCGCGGGATCCAGCAGCTGCGCGGCCGCCGTCAGGAATACGTCCCAGTCCCGTGCCCGGTTGGTGACCGCGGCGAAGCCGCCCCAGGTCCTGCGCAGGCGGCGTGCGCGCTTGCTGCCCCGATGTTTGAGCATGCTGCGGATGCGGCGGATGGCGACGCGGAATTCGTACAGGCGGGCGGACTCGTAGCCGTGC
>DATHRJ010000242.1:0-2371 GCA_035465455.1 Lysobacter sp. | reverse complement strand
AGCGCACCCGTGGCCTCGCAGAAGCCCCGGGTGCGCTGCGCTTACCCGGGCTACGGTCATCCTTTGCGACCGGCGAGCAGGTGCTGCACGAGCGCGAGATCGGCCGGAGTGGTGACCTTGAGGTTGTCTTCGCGCCCCTCCACCAGCAGCGGCCGGGCGCCGGCGTGTTCCATCGCCATCGCCTCGTCGGTGACCGCGACCCCGGCGCCGTGCGCCGCCTGCAGCGCCGCGGTCAGGGCGCCACGACGGAATGCCTGCGGAGTCAGCGCGCGCCACAGCCCTTCGCGCGGTTCGGTCGCGCCGATGCGCAGCCCGGCGTCGGCGCGCTTGAGCGTGTCGCGCACCGGGGCGGCGAGGATCGCGCCGTCCGGACAGCTGTCGGCAGCCGCGATCAGCCGGTCGAGATCGTCGCGGTGCAGGTTCGGCCGCGCGGCATCGTGCACCAGCACCAGGGCATCCTCGCCAACTGCCGGTGGCAGCGCGCGCAGCGCCGCGAGCACCGAGTCGGCGCGCTCGCCGCCGCCGGTGCAGCGCAGCAGCGGCTTGCCGGCGCGCAGGGTCCAGCCGGGCCAGTAGGTGTCATCGGCCGCCAGCGCGACGATCGCGCCGGCCACGCGCGGGTGCGCCAGCAGCGCATCGAGCGCGTGCGCGATCAGCATCTGTCCGGCTGCCTGGAGGTATTGCTTCGGCACCTCGCCACCGAAGCGGGAGCCGCGGCCGGCGGCCGGGAGCACC
Organism: Lysobacter sp.; assembly: GCA_035465455.1. Taxonomy (GTDB): domain Bacteria; phylum Pseudomonadota; class Gammaproteobacteria; order Xanthomonadales; family Xanthomonadaceae; genus Lysobacter_K. The sequence continues at coordinate 1,636 of DATHRJ010000242.1, read as the reverse complement.
GCCCAGATATCGGCAGCGGTCACTGCGTCCCGCCGTCGGGGGCGGGTTCGGCAGCGACGTCCTCGGGCTCGACCACGCGATAGAACGTCTCCCCGGGCCGGATCATCCCCAGCTCGCTGCGCGCGCGCTCCTCCACCGCGGCCTCGCCGGACTTGAGGTCCTCGACCTCGGCCGCGAGCGCGGCGTTGCGTTGCTGCAGTCCACCGTTCTCGCGGGTCTGCGCCTTCAGCCCGCGCTCGAGCACGGCCACCGAACGGCGGCCGCCTTCGCCGGTCCACAGGCGCACCTGCAGCAACACCAGCAAACCGACCAGCGCCACCAGCAGAACCCTGAGCCAGCGCATCGGCCGGTGTTCCGTCAGCGCTTCAGCGAAACGAACGCGTCGCGGCCGGCGTAACGCGCGTCGGCGCCGAGGCTCTCCTCGATGCGCAGCAGCTGGTTGTACTTGGCCACGCGGTCGCTGCGGCACAGCGAGCCGGTCTTGATCTGGGTCGCGGTGGTGGCCACGGCGATGTCGGCGATGGTGGTGTCCTCGGTCTCGCCGCTGCGGTGCGAGACCACCGCCGCGTAACCGGCGGCGTCGGCCATCGCGATCGCTTCCAGGGTCTCGGTCAGGGTGCCGATCTGGTTGACCTTGATCAGGATCGCATTGGCGACCTGCTGCTCGATGCCCTGGCGGAAGATCCGCGGGTTGGTCACGAACAGGTCGTCGCCGACCAGTTGCACCTTGTCGCCCAGGCGCTGCGTCAGCAGCTTCCAGCCGGCCCAGTCGCCCTCGTCCATGCCGTCCTCGATCGTCACGATCGGGTACTGCGCGGCCCAGTTGGCGAGGAAGTCGACGAACTGCTCGCCGGTCAGGCGCTTGCCCTCGCCCACCAGGTGGTACTTGCCGTTATCAAAGAACTCGCTGCTGGCGACGTCCAGGCCGAGCAGGATGTCGTCGCCGGCCTTGTAGCCGGCCTTGCCGATCGCCTCCAGGATCGTCTCGAGCGCTTCCTCGTTGCTGCGCAGGTCCGGCGCGAAGCCGCCTTCGTCGCCGACCGAGGTGCTGAGGCCGCGGCCCTTGAGCACCGACTTGAGCGCGTGGAACACCTCGGTGCCCGCGCGCAGGCTCTCGGCGAAGCTGTCGAACCCGACCGGCAGCACCATGAATTCCTGCATGTCGACGTTGTTGTCGGCATGCGCGCCGCCGTTGATGATGTTCATCATCGGCACCGGCAGCGACACCGGCCTGCCAGCGGCGAGGTGCTGCCACAGCGGCATTTTTTTGCAGGCCGCGAGCGCATGCGCGTTGGCCATCGACACGCCCAGCAGCGCGGTGGCGCCGAGACGGCCCTTGTTCTCGGTCCCGTCCAGGTCGATCAGGCGCCGGTCGAGGCCCGACTGGTCGGCCGCGTCCATGCCGACCACGGCCTGAGCGATCGTGGTGTTGACGTTCTCCACCGCCTTGCGCACGCCCTTGCCCTGGTAGCGGGTGCGATCGCCATCGCGCAATTCGACCGCCTCCTTGGAACCGGTCGAGGCGCCCGAGGGCACCATCGCGCGGCCGAAGCTGCCGTCCGCCAGCGTGACCTCGGCTTCAAGCGTGGGGTTGCCGCGGCTGTCGAGGATTTCGCGGGCGTGGATCCTGGCGATC
>DATHRJ010000241.1:0-5177 GCA_035465455.1 Lysobacter sp. | reverse complement strand
AGATGCGCGCGACCGGACGGCTCGAGGTCAGCGGCGAGTACGCGGCGTACGGACAGGAGCTGCAGATCACCCGCGGGTACCTGACCTGGACCGACAGCCCGATCGCCGATCCGCTGGTCGATGTCCGCGCCGAGCGCGAGGTCGGCGAAGTCACCGCCGGCGTCGACGTCAGCGGCCGGGCGAGCACACCGCGCGCGCGGGTCTGGTCGGATCCGGCCAGTTCCGAATCCGAGGCGCTGGCGTTGCTGGCTCTGGGTCGGCCGTTGTCGACCGTCAGCGGCGACGAACGCAGCCAGATCAGCGCCGCGAGCGCCGCCCTCTCCGCCGGCGGCAGCCTGCTGGCGTCGCAGCTGGGTGCGCGCATCGGCCTGGACGAAGCCGGAATCATGCAGAGCCGCGCCCTCGGCGGCAGCGTGCTGGGCGTCGGCAAGTTCCTGTCGCCGCGGCTGTACGTCGGCTTCGGGGTGTCGTTGCTGGGTACCGGCCAGGTGCTCACGTTGAAGTACCTGATCGGGCGCGGCTTCAACCTGGAAATCGAATCGAGCACCGTGGAAACGCGCGGCTCGCTCAACTGGCGGAAGGAGCGCTAGGCGCCGCGCTGTCGTGCCCCGCCGCGATGCACGGGGCGACCAGGTCCTTGTCCGGTTGCAGCACGACGGTATTGACCTCCATCAGCCCGAGCACGGTGTGGAACAGGTTGTCCTGGCTGACCGGCTCGCTGGCGTGGCGACGCATGCAACCGATGTCGATGCCGCGCGCGGCGGCAAAACCCGGCGACAGCCACATCACCATCGGCACCCTGGTCTGCGTCTCTGGCGCGATCGCATTGGGCATGCCGTGCAGGAACAGCCCGTTCTCGCCCAGCGATTCGCCATGGTCGGAGAGGTAGATCAGCGCGGTTTCCCGCTCCGGCCGCGCCACCAGCCACCGGATCGTCCGCGCGAGGAAGTCGTCGGTGTAGAGCACGGCATTGTCGTAGGCATTGACGACTTCCTGGGTGCTGCAGTCGCCCAGCACCGGCGTGTCGCAGGTCGGCGTGTACTGGCGCAGCCGCGGCGGGTATCGCTGGAAATAGCTCGGGCCGTGGTTTCCCAGTTGGTGCAGCACCACCACCAGGTCGCCGCGACGGCTGTCGACGTTCTGCGCCAGCCCGTCGAGCATCACCTCGTCCAGGCAGCGGCGTTCGTCGCACGATGCCGGGTGCTCCGCGCGCGTCGCATGCTCGGAGGATTCGAATGCCAGGCCATCGCACACGCCCTTGCAGCCGCCCTGGTTGTCGCGCCACAGGGTCGCGATGCCCGCATGTTCGAGCACGTGCAGCAGCGACTCGGAGCCGCGGATCAGGCGCCGGTCGTAATGGGCGCGGCCGTAGGGCGAGAACATGCAGGGCAGCGAGACCTCGGTGCTCGATCCACACGCACTGACATCGGGATAGTTGATCGGGTCCAGGCGCGCCAGCTGCGGCGTGGTGTCGCGCGCGTAGCCATCGAGCCCCCAGTTCTGCGCGCGCACCGTTTCTCCCACGACCAGCACCAGCAAGCGTGGCTTTGCCTGCGCTGCGCGCGCGGCCACCGTGGCGTCGATGCCGACCGGCGACCTCGGCGGTTTCGGGCCCGAGTCTTCCAGCAGCACCCGCCCCAGCGACACCAGGTAGTTGCCCGGGGCCACCAGGTGGCGAAGTTCGGGCTGGTTGCGCATGAGCCCCGCGATCGGCTGGAACGACAACAGCAGGGCGCCCGCGGCGACCAGCAGCGCCAGCCCCAGGGTGCTCGCGCGCACCAGCAGCGCGCGCTGCCAGCGGCGTGGTCGCAGCCGCACCCGCGACACCAGCAGCGCCGGCAGCACCCCCCGCAGCAGCACGGCCATGATCACGCCCACCGACATCAGTTCGCCCGATTCGCGGCGGTCGGTGTGCAGGATGTTCCGGAGCATGTCGGTGTCGAAATAGACGCCGTAACGGTCCATGAAATGCACCGCGACCGCGGTGACCAGCAGCAGCGCGACCAGCACCGGCTTGGCGGTCCAGCGGTTGAGCACGCTGCCCAGCAACAGCATGTTGAGCGCGGTCAGGGCGACGAACAGGCTCGCCATGGTGATCCAGCCGCCCGCGCCATGCAGGGTGCCGCTGGCAACGACGCCGTGGAAGAACGCCCGATTGCACGCCAGCGAAAAGAACACGCTGGCCAGCAGTGCCAGTGCTTCCACGCTCAGTTCCGGCCGCAATGCCCAGCCCCGACGCGCGCAGGCCATGGTTGCCTCGACGAAACCGCTCACCGCGCAACCGCCGTTGCCCGGATCGGGGTTGTCGATGTTCCCGGAGACATCGGTCGGGCAGGGCGATTGCCCGTGGACACCGGTTTTGCGAGGACGCTCATTGGACGTGTCTTTCAGCGGCGACCGGGGCGTCCATGGCCGGTGCGGGGAATGCAGCATCGACGCCGCGCTGTCGGAGCGCGGTAGGAGCGGTGTTCGCAGGTCGTTAAGCGCGCGCCGCGCCCAGGCGCTGGTTTGCCGCGCGGTCGCCGCCAGGTCGCATCTGTCATGCACCTGCAACCATGTTTCCAATATCATCGAAACATGGACACGACACAGGCACTGCAGGCACTGGCCGGGCTCGCGCAGAAGAGCCGGCTGGCGATCTTCCGGCATCTGGTCGAGCTCGGCCCCGAGGGCGCCTGCCCTGGCGCAATTGCCGCCGCGGTCGGGGTCGCCGCGCCGACGCTGTCGTTCCATCTCAGGACACTGCTGCAGGCCGGGCTGATCGATGCCGAGCAGAACGGCCGCAGCATCACCTACCGCGCCAATTTCGCGGCGATGCAAGGGCTGATCGGCTATCTCGGCGACAACTGCTGCGGCGGCGATCCCTCGCGCTGCGCGCCGATGGCCGCCAAGCCGGTGCGCGCCGGGCGAGCTGCCACCAAGCGCCGCGCGCGCTGACCTGTTCCCTTCGACACGGACCAACGAGATGACCATCAAGCTCGGCATCAACGGTTTCGGCCGCATGGGGCGGCTCACGCTGCGCGCAGGGTGGGACCACCCGGGCCTGCAGTTCGTGCGCATCAACGACCCGGCGGCCGACGCCGCGACGCTCGCGCACCTGCTCAACTTCGACTCGGTCCACGGCCGCTGGGCGCACGAGGCGCGGACCGATGGCGAGGCGCTGCTGATCGACGGCCGACGCATCGAGCTGACCCGCAACCGCGAGATCGCCGATACCGACTGGTCCGGCTGCGACGTGGTGATCGAGGCATCGGGTAAGTTCAAGAGTTCGCAGGCGCTGCAGCCCTACCTCGTGCAGGGCGTCGCGCGCGTGGTGGTCACCGCGCCGGTCAAGGAGCCGGGCGTGCTCGACGTCGTGGTCGGGGTCAACGACCAGCTGTTCGACCCGGCCGTGCACCGCATCGTCACCGCGGCCTCGTGCACCACCAACTGCCTGGCGCCGGTGGTCAAGGTGATCCACGAGGGCCTGGGCATCCGCCACGGCAGCATCACCACGATCCACTCGCTGACCAACACCCAGACCATCGTCGACGCCGCGCACAAGGACCTGCGCCGCGCGCGTGCCTGCGGGTCGAGCCTGATCCCGACCTCGACCGGCTCGGCGACGGCGATCGCGTCGATCTTTCCCGAGCTCGCCGGCCGCCTCGACGGGCTCGCGGTGCGGGTGCCGCTGACGAATGCCTCGCTGACCGACTGCGTGTTCGAGCTGGAGCGCGCGACGACCGTGGACGAGGTCAACGGCCTGCTGCGCGCCGCGTCCGAAGCCGGTCCGCTCGAGGGCATCCTCGGTTACGAGACCCGCCCGCTGGTGTCGATCGACTACAGGACCGACCCGCGCTCGGCCATCGTCGATGCGCTGTCGACGCGCGTGATCAACGCAACCCAGGTCAAGATCTACGCGTGGTACGACAACGAGTGGGGCTACGTGAACCGCACCGCCGAACTCGCGCTGAAAGTCGGCCGCGCCGGGCGTTGATGCGATGGCATCGCCCGCACTGCGCCAGTACGCGCTGATCACCGGCAACTACTGGGCGTTCACCCTCACCGACGGCGCGTTGCGGATGCTGGTGGTGCTGCATTTCCACCAGCTCGGCTACGCGCCGCTGCAGATCGCGCTGCTGTTCGTGTTCTACGAGGTCTTCGGCGTGGTGACCAACCTCGTCGGCGGCTGGCTCGGCGCGCGGATCGGGCTCGACCGCACGATGAACCTTGGCCTGGGCCTGCAGATCGCCGCGCTGGCGATGCTCGCGGTGCCGGTGGCGTGGCTGGCGATCGGGTGGGTGATGGCCGCCCAGGCGCTGTCGGGCATCGCCAAGGACCTCAACAAGATGAGCGCCAAGAGCAGCGTCAAGCTGCTGGTGTCCGAGCGAAGCCGCGCAGGCGAGCGGCTTGTTTCGGAACGCGGCGGCGACGGCGGCGTGTCGACGGCCGATGGCGCGCAGGCGCGGCTGTACCGCTGGGTCGCGGTGTTGACCGGGTCCAAGAACGCGCTCAAGGGTGCCGGGTTCTTCCTCGGCGGGGCGTTGCTGACCGCGATCGGCTTCCGCGGCGCGGTGCTGGCGATGGCCGCGGCACTGGCGCTGGTGTGGGTCGCGAGCCTGGTGCTGCTGCGGCGCGACCTCGGCCGCGCACAGGCAAAGCCGAAGTTCCACGAGATCCTCTCCAAGAGCCGCGCGATCAACGTGCTGTCGGCGGCGCGGCTGTTCCTGTTCGGCGCGCGCGACGTGTGGTTCGTGGTCGCGCTGCCGGTGTTCCTGGCCACCGCGCTGGGCTGGGACCACTGGCGGATCGGCGCATTCCTTGCTGCGTGGGTGATCGGCTACGGCATCGTCCAGGCGGCCGCGCCGGGTTTCAGCGGCGGTCGCTCGCAGCAACCGCCGGGACGAACGCAGGCCTTCGGCTGGGCGGTCGTGCTGGCCCTGGTGCCGGCGGTCATCGCGATGCTGCTGCCCGACGTCGCCGCGGGGCGGGTGCTGGTGATCGGGCTGGGCGTGTTCGGGGTGCTGTTCGCGATCAACTCATCGCTGCACAGCTACCTGATCGTGAGTTTCGCCCGCGCCGATGCGGTGTCGCTGGACGTGGGCTTCTACTACATGGCCAATGCGATGGGACGGCTGCTAGGCACCGTGTTGTCGGGCTGGGTGTACCAGGTCGCAGGGCTGACCGCGTGCCTGTGG
>DATHRJ010000240.1:0-5819 GCA_035465455.1 Lysobacter sp. | reverse complement strand
CTTCTTCATCGTGCGCAAGGGCGAGGTCTGGACCTCCACCGGGCAGTACTGCCTGGGAGGCATCACCCGCGCCAACGTCATCGCGCTGTGTCGCGACAACGGCATTCCCGTGTTCGAGAAGTCCTTCAGCCTCACCGACGTTTACGGCGCCGACGAGGCCTTCGTCACCGGCACTTTTGCCGGCGTGGTGCCGGTGCACACGGTCGATGGTCGTGGTGTCGGTGGCGACGCGGTGAAGCCCGGCGAGCCCGCGGACGATGCGCGCGGACCGGTCGTGCAACGGCTGCAGGCGCTGTACCAGCAGCTGGTCGCGCGCGACATCGCAAGCCGCACCCGTCCCTCATGAGCCCGCGCCCTTCCCCGCCGGTGCGCGTGGCGATGTGGTCCGGCCCGCGCAACATTTCCACCGCGATGATGCGCGCCTGGGAAAACCGTGGCGACTGCGCGGTCAGCGACGAGCCGCTGTATGCGCACTACCTCGCGCACACCGGGCTGGACCATCCCGCACGCGATGCGGTCATCGCCAACGGCGAGCCCGACTGGCAACGCGTGGTCCAGGCACTGCTGGGGCCCGCACCCGGCGGCGCGCCCGTCTGGTACCAGAAGCACATGACCCATCACCTGCTGCCGCACATCGACCGCGGCTGGATCGCGCAACTGCGCAACGTCTTGCTGATCCGCGACCCGCGCGAGGTGGTGGCGTCCTACATCAAGTCACGCGCCGCTGTCACCGCGGAGGACATCGGCCTGCCGCAGCAGTTGGCGCTGTACGAGGAACTCAGCCGCGCCGGCAATCCGCCACCGGTGATCGACGCGGGCGATTTCCTGCGCGCTCCCGAGGCGCACCTGCGCGGGCTTTGCCAGTGGCTGGGCATTGCCTTCACCGAACAGATGCTGCATTGGCCGAAGGGTCCGCGCGACAGCGACGGCATCTGGGCACCGCACTGGTATGCGCAGGTGTGGCAGTCGGACGGATTCGAGCCACCTGCGGAAAAGAAGGTGCAGTTGTCTGCCCAGGCCGCTGCCGTCGCCGAGGAATGCCGGCCTTGCTATGAGCGCTTGCGAGAGGTGGCTTCGGCCGGGATTACAGGCAGCACCGGTCCGGTTGCCACCGGTGACGGCTGATGCATCAGCCGGTGCGGAATCATCGTGCGTTCGGTGCGCAGCTGCCCCTGCCGTTCTGCGGTAACCGGGTGCGAGCGGTCCGTTCGACAGGCGCGTGAACGCCCCCGTTTGACCCGCGCTGTGACCGGGTCACCAAGCCGGCCGCAGCAGGGTCGCCAGGCGGCTGCCAAGCCACACCAGCGCCAGTCCTGCGACCAGCGTCACCGCCAGGTAACCGAACAGCAAGCCGGTGCGGTCGGTGCGCGCGTACAGCAGGCTTTCAAGCATCAGCGACGAATACGTGGTCAGCCCGCCCAGCAACCCGACGATCAGGAACGCGCGCCAGTACAGCGCCGACGGGCCGCGGCCCTCGAGCCATATCGCAAGGAAGCCGACCGCGAACGAACCGATCAGGTTCACCGCCAAAGTGCCCCATGGGACGCCATCGCCGAGCCGGCGCAGCAGGAACCCGCTCATCCAGTGGCGTCCGGCGGCACCCAGCGCGCCGCCGCACATGATCAGCAACAGTTGTTGTCCCCACAACGGCATCGTCAACACTGGCATCGCGCCCCCTCCCAATGGCGCCACCATCGCCGATCGCCCGGCGGCCGGCAAGCGCATCCATTGGCGTCAGCCCGACTCAATCCGATCCGGAATGTTTCCCCGCCACGGACCGACGCGCCGCCCGCAGCCGGTCGAGCTTGTCCTTGAGCTTGATCTCCAGGCCGCGCTCGACCGGCTGGTAGTACACCCGCTCGCCCATCGCGTCCGGAAAGCCGGTTTGTCCCAAGGCAACACCGTCGGCGGCATCGTGGTCGTACTGGTAGCCCTTGGCATAGCCGAGCTGCTTCATCAATTTGGTCGGTGCGTTGCGCAAATGCATCGGCACCTCGAGGGTGCCGTTATCCTGCACATCGCGCTTCGCACTGTTGAACGCCACGTAGGCGGCGTTCGATTTGGCGGTGCTTGCCAGATAGATCACCAGCTGCGCCAGCGCGAGGTCGCCTTCCGGGCTGCCGAGCCGGTCGTAGGTATCCCAGGCGTCGATCGCCATCTGCAGCGCGCGCGGATCGGCCAGGCCGATGTCCTCGACCGCCATCCGCGTCAGGCGACGTGCGAGGTAGCTGGGGTCGCAGCCGCCGTCGAGCATCCGTGCCAGCCAGTACACCGCGGCATCGGGGTTTGAGCTTCGCACCGACTTGTGCAGCGCCGAGATCTGGTCGTAGAACTGGTCACCGCCTTTGTCGAAGCGCCGGGTGCGATCGGCGAGCACCTGCGCGAGCGTGGTCTCGGTGATCTCGCCGCCCTCGCCGTCAGCAAGCTCGGCCGCGATCTCCAGCAGGGTCAGTCCACGCCGCACGTCGCCGTCGGCGGCACCCGCGATCTGTCGCAGGGCCTCGTCGGAGACGCGCAATTCGTGTCCACCCAGGCCGCGATCCTCGTCCTCGAGCGCCTGCCGCAGCGCCAGCACGATGTCGTCGACCGACAGCGCCTCCATCACGTGCACGCGGCAGCGCGACAGCAGCGCCGAGTTCAATTCGAATGACGGGTTTTCGGTGGTCGCGCCGACGAACACGATCGTCCCGCGCTCGATGTGCGGCAGGAACGCGTCCTGCTGGGTCTTGTTGAAGCGATGGACCTCGTCGACGAACAGCACCGTGCGCCGCCCCTGGGCGAAACGCTGCGCCGCCTCGGCGAGCACCACGCGCACCTCGGGCAGTCCGGTCAGCACGGCGGAGATCGCACGGAAGTCCGCGTCGGCATAGTGCGCCAGCAGCAACGCCAGCGTGGTCTTGCCACAGCCCGGCGGGCCCCAGAGGATCATCGAGTGCACGCGGCCGGATTCCACCGCACGGCGCAGCGCCGAGTCGGGTGCGAGCAGCCGGCGCTGGCCGACCATCTCGTCGAGCGTGCGCGGACGCATGCGCTCGGCCAGCGGACGCAGGTCGTCGCCGGCGGGGCCGTCAGGCAGCAGGTCGGGGGCGGATGAAGCGGGTTTGCGACGGGCCATCGTCGGTCGGGAATCCATCAACAGGCCAAGTGCCTGCGACACGATAGCAACTCAGTGCGCCCGGGTTGGCGCGCCGTATCGCGCCGCGGCTCTCAGGTCATGCGCCGCACGGGTTGCGCCCCGGGTGCCGACCGTCGGTATTCAGCGCGCAGCGACGGCGACGTCGGCTTCATCGCCCCAGTTGGACGTGGTGCCGAGTTCGTACGCCACGCGGATCCACTCGCCGGTCCTGGGATCGTACAGCGCATCCACCTGCGCGGCCGTCGTGCCCTCGGACGCAAAGTCCGCGGTTCCCAGTGCTTCCACGCGCAGGTAGCGAGCGCCCGCAGCGGAGGTGGTGACGCGGTCGACCACCATCTGCGCCGGCTGCTGTGCGAACTCGCGGGCCAGTGCTGCGTCGATCTGCTCATTCAAAGCCACGGCCAGCGGAGCATCGAGCGCCAGCTCATCGGCGCTGGAGCCGCCGTCGCCAAACACGAGTGCCGGATAGCTGACGCTTGTGGTCTGGGTGTCGTACAGAGCATTGAACTCGATCGGGATCCAGCGGCTGTCGTCGGCCGCATCGCCTTCGCCGATCAGAATGCGGCCACGGCCGGAGACATTGCGGTCGCGCAGGCTGGCGGGCTGGACCAGAACCTCGTCGAGCTTGACCTCGACCCGGCGTTCGCCGAACTGACTGGAAACGGCGCCAATGACGGCGGCGGCAACCGCACCGTCCATCGCCACATCACCCTCGGCGCGTGATTGCGCTGCCGGACCCAGCGCGCGCCCGCTGATCTCGACCTGCTGGGCCGCGGACGCTGCCGGCGTGCCCGGCCCTGTCGAACGCTGCGCCGCGATGGCGGTCGTCAGCAGTCCGGCGGCACTGAGCAGTACGAAAGCGACTGGGGTGAAACGCGAGGTCTTTTTCCGGCGCATGAATCTGGTTCCAACGGCACCCTCGGGTCGGGCGCTGTGGGGCTTACTTTCACGGCAGCGCCGTCGTTGTTGCGTGATGTGAGCGGTATGAACCTGAACCCTTCAATCGAGAACCCGCCCGGGTTTCGGGAAAAGCAAAAACGGCGGGATCACTCCCGCCGTTCAGATGCGCGTCATCGCGATAAAGAGCAAATCAGTTGCCGATCACGTCCACGCCCTTCGGTGGGGCGTATTTGAACGTTTTCGCGGCAAATACCGGATTTCGCTTCCAGGCGCTGAAACTGATCTCGGTGCGCTGGCCGAGCATGTCGACCACCTCCATCCGCGCCAGACGGGCATTGTCGAAGCCCAGGCGGGCACTGCGGAAACTCGCCTCATCCTCGTTCTTCGGCGCCAGCGTCAGCCACTCCAGGCCTGCGGCCTTGCCGCTCTCCTTGACCACGAACATCGCGTCCAGTTTGCCGGGGTTGATCAGCGCCGCCAGCGGGTTGCTCTGCTCCTCCGCTCCCTGCGGGCGCACGGTGACCTGGGCCAGATCCGGGTCGTAGATCCACACCTTGCTGCCGTCGGCGACGATCAACTGCGGATACGGTTTCACGTATTCCCAGCGGAACAGCCGTGGCGCCGACAGCGCGAGCTTGCCGCTGGAGGTTTCCTTGAGCTTGCCGTTGGCGTCGAACACCTGCTGGGTGAACTGCCCATTGAGGCCCTTGAGCCCGGTGGTGAAGCTGTTGAGGCCGTCGCGCGCGCCAGCGAAAGCGGCAGTCGCGAAAGCACCGGTGGCGATCAGGGTCGCAATCAGCGCGGTGGTGCGGAGGGATCGGATCATGTTGGGAACCCCGGAAAATTCGATGCGCCGAGTGTGCAAGGACGAAGCTGAACAAGGCGCGGAGACCCTCGGGAACCTCGCATCCTCGATGCCCGACCGTTCAGCTGGGCGCCCCGCGATCAGTCTCGCGGTGGTGGCGGCGCCAGCACGCTGCGATCGCCGTTGTGCTCCGGTGGCGTGACCACGCCGGCCGCCTCCATCGCCTCCACCAGCCGCGCGGCGCGGTTGTAGCCGATCTTGAGCCGGCGTTGCACGCCGGAAATCGACGCGCGCCGGGTCTCGGTGACCACGCGCACCGCCTCGTCGTACAGCGGGTCGGATTCGTCGCCACCGCCGCTGCTCTCCGGCAGCCCGGTGGCACCCACCACGACGCCGTCGCCCATCGTCTGCACCTCGTCGAGCACGCCGGGGATGTATTCCGGGCTCCCGCCGATCTGCTTGAGGTGTTCGACCACGCGATGGACTTCCTCGTCGGACACGAACGCGCCGTGCACGCGCTCGGGCATCGCCGTGCCGGGCGGCAGGTAGAGCATGTCGCCGTTGCCCAGCAGCGCCTCGGCGCCGGACTGGTCGAGGATGGTGCGCGAATCGATCTTGCTCGACACCTGGAACGCGATGCGGGTGGGGATGTTGGCCTTGATCAGGCCGGTGATCACATCGACCGAGGGGCGCTGGGTCGCGAGGATCAGATGGATGCCGGCGGCGCGCGCTTTCTGCGCCAGGCGGGCGATGAGCTCCTCGACCTTCTTGCCGACGATCATCATCATGTCGGCGAATTCGTCGATGAAGATGACGATGAACGGCAGGTCCTCCAGCGGCCGGGGCGCCTCGACGAGGTCCTCGTTCGGCTTGAACAGCGGGTCCATCATCGGCTGGCCGGCGTCACGCGCGTCGCGCACCTTCTTGTTGAAGCCGGCCAGGTTGCGCACACCCACGGTGCTCATCAGCTTGTAGCGG
>DATHRJ010000239.1:0-7775 GCA_035465455.1 Lysobacter sp. | reverse complement strand
GGCTGCACGGGCTGGTCGGCTCGGCCAGCGACGGACGCGCGGTCCGCGCACAGGGCGAGGGAGCCAGCGATGCGCCCGAGCAGCTGGGGCAGGAAATTGCCCAGGCGCTGCTCGCCCAGGGCGCAGGTGAAATGATTGCGGCCAGCGGCGTCTGATCGGGCGCGCTGACGCTCAGTAGTACAGCGTCACCAGATGCCGGGCCTGGGCAAAGAACAGCCAGCGCTCGACCAGCGCGCCGGCCACCACTGCGATAGCGGCCAGGGGCAGCGTGACGGTTGCCAGTGGCGGCATCAGCCAGGCAGCCAGCATCGCCAGCAGCGGCAGCGCCGCAAACAGCGCGAGCGCAATCAGTCGCAGCCGTGGCGCGTGCTTGCGCGCCACAACGAAGCCCATCTCGCGCGTGAGGTAGTTGTCTTCGGTGTGCGGTCGCTCGAATACGCTGATGTCGCGCCCCGGCAGCCCCACAGCATCGCCACGCGTCGCCGGCAACGCCGCGGAGTCGATCTCGCGCCAGTAGGCGGTCTTGATCGCCGCCGTCAGCAGCGCCAGTGCCGCGACGGCGACCATCAACGTCGTGACGGCCGCGCCGCCACCACCGCCCGACAGTGCCAGTCCCGCGCCCAGCAGCGCAGTCCCGCTCAGCAGTGCGAAGGCAAGGTAGCCGGGAACGACCCAGCGCTGGCGCCACGCGGGGATCGGCTTCAGCGAGGCATAGATCATCGCGGTACAGACGATCGTCAGCAGCGAACCGGCGATCACCCCGATGCACACGCCGATGCCGACGATGTTGCCTCGTTGCACGAGGGCATTGGCGTCATTGGACAGCAGGTTCGGCAGCAGCAGCGCCGCCATCGCCAGCGCGGGCACGTACGTCAGCACCGCCATCACGCCCTCGCGCGACAGCCACGACGTGCGCCATTGCGACAACGCCCGCCACGCGCGCAGCGGCTTGCCCAGGTGCGCGAGCGAGCTCAGCAGGCCGACGGTCACCAGCACCAGCGCGACCCCCACCAGCGCAAGCAGTGCCCGCGCCGGCGACGCTTCCAGCAACACCGCGAATGCCACCGAGATCAGCAGGCCATAGCCCGCACCGGACAAGGTCGTGAACGCGATTACCGAGAATGCAGGATGCATCGGGGCTCCGGCTGACGATGGTTCATGGTGAGTGCGGCGACGGCATCAACAGCAACCCCGGCTCCGCCTGCGTTCGCCGGCTCGTCGGATGATGGCGGGGCGGCGACTGCATCAGCGCGTCAGCACGCGATCGAGCCAGCGCAGCACCGGCGGCAGCGCGGCCGCATCCAGCGGCTCGGGCGCGGTTGCCGCCGGCGGCGACGTGCCCGCGCGCCTTGGCCGCGGCGGCAGGTACTGGTTCACCGGCTGGTAGCCCAGTTGCGGCATCAGGTCGACGCCGCCGCGGGCTGCCACCAGTTGCGACACCTTCGAATCCGGATCGCCGAGGTCGCCGAAGTGGCGCGCCCTTGTAGGGCACGCCTGCACGCATGCCGGCTCGCGCTCGGCCTCGTCCAGGTTCTGGTTGTAGATGCGGGCGACGCACAGCGTGCATTTCTTCATCACCCCTTCGACCTGCGAATACTCGCGTGCGCCGTACGGACACGCCCACGAGCACAGCTTGCAGCCGATGCACTTGTCCTCGTCGACCAGCACGATGCCGTCCTCGGCGCGCTTGTAGCTGGCGCCGGTCGGGCACACGGTGACGCAGGCCGGCTGTTCGCAATGCAGGCACGAGCGCGGGAAGTGCAACGTCATCGCCGGCTGCGCGGCCGCGGTCGCCAGGCTGTTGCCACCGCCGCAGCCGCCGACCGAACCCGCTTCCCGCGCAGTCGCCGCGTCCCCGCCGGGGTCGAACGCCGGCCGCTCGAAGTCGGTCCCGGCGACCTCGTAGCTGTGCACGCGGTTGAACCACACCCCGGTCGGATCCTTGCCGTACGGCCGCTCGTCGGTCAGCGGCCCGGCGATGCCGCCGGCGTTCCACTCCTTGCACGCAACCGCGCAGGCATGGCAGCCGACGCAGGTGTCCAGGTCGATCACCAGGCCAAGCTTTTTCTTCGACGGGGGTGGCAGGTCGGTCATTCGGACTCCTCGGGCGCGGCGGCCGTCAGAACGGAAAGTAGCGCGGGATGAGCAGCGTGGCCATGATCCAGAAGATGATGTTGAGCGGCAGGCCGATCTTCATGAAGTCCGAGAACCGGTAGCCGCCGGCGGCATGCACCATCGCATTGGTCTGGTAACCGACCGGCGTGGCGAACGCGGTGGACGCGGCAAACGCGACCGCGACCAGGAACGGCTTGGCATCCACGCCCAGCGATTCGGCCGTCGCCAGCGCGATCGGCACCACCAGCACCGCAGCCGCGTTGTTGCTCATCATCTCGGTCATCACCGCGGTCAGCAGGTAGATCACCGCCAGCGTCGCCACCGGTCCGAACTGGCCGACCAGGCCGATCGCGTTGAGCGACAGCCACGCGGCGCCGCCGGAATGCTCCAGCGCGATCCCCAGCGGCAACACGCCGGCCAGCAGGATCACCACGCGCCAGTCGACCGCGGCATAGGCCTCGTCCGGCTCCAGGCACCGCAGCACCACCAGTCCCACGCAACCCAGGATCGCCGAGGCGACGATCGGCAACCAGCCGACCGCGGCGACGCCGATCACCATCGCCATGATCGCCAGCGACGTCCACGCGCGGCGCCCATCGACACGCGGCTGCGCGCGCTCGCCCAGCACGATCACGCCAGGGTCTTCCCGCAGGGCCGCCAATGCGCTCTCGGGTGCATCCAGCAGCAGGATGTCGCCCACCGCCAGCGGCGCATGGTCCAGCCGCAGCCGCAGCGGTGCCCTTCGCCGCTGCAGGCCGTGCACCCGTGCGCGGTAGGTGTGGCCGAAGCGCATGCCGGCGATGGTGTGGCCAATCAGCTGCGAGCCGGGCGCCACCATCACTTCGGCATGCAGGCGCTCGCTGGTGACGTCGCCTTCCAGGTCGGCGGCGACCTTGTCGTGCTCCAACTTGTGGCGCTTGCGCAGGTCCTCGACCTGGCTCCACTCGCCCAGCACCAGCAGCCTGTCCCCGGCACGCAGCTTGGTCTGCGCCGAAGGCGTGGCCTTGCCGCCGGCGCGCAGCACGTCGATCAGCTCGATCGCCTCCTCGACCCCGTTTCGAGGCCGCGCGCGCGCCTGGGGCCGCACGCCCTCGTTGCGTGGCTCGGGCCGCACCAGTTCGCTGGCGAGGCGGTCGATCGCCGGCGATCGCTCCGGCACCAGCAGTTCGACCAGGAACCGCCCGCCGTGGCCGTCGCGCTCGCGCTCGGGCAGGCCCAGGTCGGGCAGCAGGAAATGCCGTGCCAGCATCAGGTAGGCCACGCCGACGGCGACGAACACCACCCCGAGCGGGGCGAACTCGAACAGGCCGAAGCCCTCGCGGCCGGACTGGATCGCCAGCGAATTGACCAGCAGGTTGGTGGACGTGCCGACCAGCGTGCACACGCCGCCGAACTGCGCCGCGTACGACAGCGGGATCAGGAATTTCGACGGCGACTGCCGGTTGGCGATCGCCGCGGTGATCACCAGCGGCAGGAACACCGCGACGGCGGCGGTGTTGTTGACGAACGCCGAAATGAACGCGATCACCGCCATCATCACCAGCGCGAACAACCAGTTCCAGCGGATCCCCGCGAGCAGTTCGCCCAGTCCCTGCAGTGCGCCGCTGCGCTGCAGCCCCGCGCTGAGCACGAACATCGCCGCCACGGTGATCGTCGCCTGGCTGGAAAAGCCCGACAGCGCCTCGGCCGGCGACACCAGCCCCAGCACCAGCAGGCTGGTCAGCACCAGCAGCGCGACCACGTCGACCCGCAGCTTCTCGGTGACGAACAGGTACACCGCGCCGGCCAGCACCGCCAGCGTCAGCCACAGCTCGATCCCCATCAGCGCGCCCCCAAGTCGGTCGTGCCCCTCAACGGTGGTCCCGGCGCCGCATCGCCGCGCCATAGCGCAGCGGCGCGCCCTCCGCCTCGCCCATCGCGATCACGGCGAACTGCGGCGAGGTCTCGGTGGCCGCGGCCACCGGGGCGATGCGCACGCGCAGGTCGAACCAGGCCGCCTGCCCGGTGACCGGATCGGCGTTGGCGTAATCGCCCCGCGGGGTGATGTCGGAGATCAGGTGGTTGAGCAGGAACCCCTGCGTCCCCTCGGGCGCGTCTTTGGCCAGCCGCCAGGCGCCCTTGCGTTTGCCGATCGCGTTCCAGGTCCAGACCGTGTCGGGTTGGGTGTTGGCGGCAAAGCGCGCCTGCGCGGTGATCGTGCCGTGGTGCGAGGTCACGCTGATCCAGTCCTCATCATCGATGCCGAAGCGCGCGCCGGTGGCCGGGTGCAGGTAGACGTAGTTGCGCGTGGCGATCTGGCGCAGCCAGGCGTTCTGCGCGCCCCACGCGTGGTACATGAACATCGGCCGCTGGGTCACCGCGCTCAGCGGGAAGGGATGCCCCTCGACCTTCGCACGTTCGTCGTCGGAGCCGGCGGCGCGCGAACGCGTCTCCTCGCCCTGGGCGCCCTCGAACGGCTCGTACCAGATCGGCAGCGGGTCGAAGTAGGTCGCCACGCGCTCGCGGTGCCGCGCCGGCGGCTGGTGCGCGCCATGGCCTTGCGCCGCGAGCCGGAACTTTTGCAGCGTCTCCGAATACAGCTGCAGCACGATCGGCTCGGCGTGGCCGAGGAAGCCCATCTGCCGCGCCCAGTCGAGGTAGCCGCGGTTGGCCATCTTGAAGTAGCGCGCATGCTCGGGGATCTCGCTGCGCCAGAAACCGTCGTTGGCGATGTACCGGTCCAGTTGTTGCGGGTTCGGCGCGCCCCTGGCCTCGCACTCGCCGGCAACGCCGCGCCAGCCGGCGAGCAGGCCGACGCCGGGCGCGCGCTCATGGTTGACGATGTAGTCGGCGTAGTCGCGGTACTTCGCGCTGCCATCGGCGGCGACCATGCCCGGCAGCCCGAGCCGCGCGCCGAGGTCCAGCAGCACCGACTGGAAGCCGCGCACGTCGCGCCCCGGCGATTGCGTCGCCGCGTCCAGCACCGGGTGCCGGATCGCGTCGGCGGCGCCGTCGGCGTCGGAGATCGGGCGGTCGAGCATCGAGATCGCGTCGAAGCGCTCCAGGTACGTCGTGTCCGGCAGGATCAGGTCGGCGTAGGCGACCATCTCCGAGGCATACGCGTCCGCATAGATGATCCGCGGGATCCGGTACTCGCCGTCGGCGTCCTTGTCGGTCAGCCAGCCGATCGTCTCGGCGGTGTTCATCGACGAGTTCCAGCTCATGTTGGCCATGAACATCAGCAGCGTGTCGATCTTGTAGGGGTCGCCGGCCCAGGCGTTGCGCAGCACCGTGTGCATCATCCCGTGCGCCGACAGCGGGTACGCCCACGAAAACGCGTGGTCGATCCGGCGCGGGTTGCCGGCCGCATCCACCAGCAGATCCTCGGGCGCATGGACGAAGCCCAGCGGCGCCGCATCCAGTGCACCGTTCGCCTGGCGGGTCGAGCCGGGGCGGTTCGGCGGCGGGACCGGTTTCGGGAACGGCGGCTGGTACCGGAACGAGCCGGGGGTGTCGACCGCGCCGAGCAGCAGTTGCAGCAGGTGCAAGGCGCGGCAGGTGTGGAAGCCGTTGCTGTGCGCGCTGATGCCGCGCATCGCGTGCATCGCCACCGGGCGACCGATCATTTCGGCGTGCTCGCGGCCGTGCGCATCGGTCCACGCGATCGGCAGCGTCACCGGATGCTCGAACGCGGCTTCGGCCAGTTCGCGTGCGATCCGGCAGATGGTGTCGGCCGGGATGCCGCAGCGCTCGCTCACCGCCTCGGGCGCGTACTGCGGGTCGAGGTAGCGTTCGGCGACCAGGAGGAACACCGGCACGACGCGTCGGCCATCGGCAAGCGTGTACTCGCCGACCACCGCCGGGGAGACGTCGATGCGGCTGGCGTCGACACCGGCAGTGGTGGTGCGATCCCAGCACAGCGGCTTGCCGTCGGCGTCGCGCGCGAACAGGCCGTCATCAAAGCCGCCGGGATTGCGGATCACCAGCCAGTGCGCATTGGTGTAGCGCACCAGATAGTCCAGGTCGATGCGGTCGGCCTTGAGCAGTTCGTGGATCAGCGCGAACGCGAACAACCCGTCGGTGCCGGGACGGATCCCGATCCACTCATCGGCGATCGCGCCATAGCCGCTGCGCACCGGGTTGACCGCGATGATCTTCGCGCCGCGCGCCTTGAGCTTGCCCAGGCCGAGCTTGATCGGGTTGGAGTCGTGGTCCTCGGCCACGCCCCACAGCATGAAGATGCGCGCGTGCTCCCAGTCGGGCTCGCCGAATTCCCAGAACGAGCCGCCCAGCGTGTACAGCCCGCCGGCGGCCATGTTGACCGAGCAGAAGCCGCCGTGGGCGGCGTAGTTGATCGTGCCGAACTGCTGCGCCCACCAGCCGGTCAGCGCCTGGCTCTGGTCGCGGCCGGTGAAGAACGCCAGTTCATCGGGGTTGCGCGCGCGGATCGGCGCGAGCCAGCCGGCGGCGATCTCGAGCGCCTCGTCCCATTCGATCTCGCGGAACTCGCCCGCGCCGCGTTCGCCCACGCGCAGCATCGGCTTGTCCAGTCGCGCCGGCGAGTAGTGCTGCATGATTCCGGCCGAACCCTTCGCACACAGCACGCCCTGGTTGACCGGGTGCGCCGGGTTGCCCTGGATGTAGCGGATCCTGCCGTCGGTCAGCCATACCTTGATGCCGCAACGGCAGGCGCACATGTAGCAGGTGGTGGTCTTGACCTCGTCGCCGGGCGAGGGCGAGGTGTTCAGTTTGGGTTCGCGCATGCGTCGCGGCTGTCGGCAGGCGGGCGTCTAGGTTAGCCGATGGCGCCGTGACGATGCGTCGGCGCGGCCTGCCTGCGCCGCCGGGCACGTTCTCTTGGGACCGTGCAAGAAAAAAGCATGCACGTAACCGATGCCGGAATGCCCCGATCGCGCATGACCCACGACTTTGCCTGCGCCGCGTGCCGTCGCGGTTGTGGCGCGCTGCTGGCATCAGTGGTTCTGGTTTCGCCGCTCGCGCACGCCGGGCCCGGATTCGGCATCGGCGGCGGCGTCACCGACGAGATCGACGGCGAGCGCACCGCCGTGCTGACGATGTCGTGGCTGGGACGCGGGCGCCATCCGTGGGAATTCAGTGCTGGGCGCCTGGGCGCCCGCGACGACGTCGAGCCCTTGCCGGTACCGGCGACCTGGTTCATCGCGGTCAGCAAGCGCCTGACCTGGCGCCGCTGGTTCGTCAGCGGCGGCATCGCCTTGTCCGACCACGATGGCGCCGTGCTGTCCGGCCACGGCCAGTTCTACACCGGGGTGGGCTACACGACCGGCGCGTGGACGGCGTCGCTGCGGCACCTTTCCAACGGCGATACCGGTGGGCGCAACCGCGGCGAGTCGTTCGCGCTGGTCGAGTACCGCTGGTAGCGGCATGACGGCAGGAACCAGAGTCGCAGATGCACCCATCACGGCCGGCAGTGGCGCCGATCGAAGTCCACCGCCAGCTCCATGGCCCTGGCGTCGCGCCCGGTCGCGTACGCGGCGAGGTCGGCACGGTTCAGCACGCAGGGGTCCTCGCCGTTGCCGAACGTCTGGCCGATGAAGCCGACGACATCGGCAGCCGACAGCGGCGCAGGCATCCGGAAGCGGTTCGCCGGCCGCCCCGGCAGGGCTGCCACGCGATTGGCGAGTGGATCGGCATCGGAAAAC
>DATHRJ010000238.1:0-8684 GCA_035465455.1 Lysobacter sp. | reverse complement strand
CGCTGCGATTGGCCGCCACCGATTGGCGGGCTAGAACCCGCGCTTGCGGCGCAGCCGCCGGGCGATGCCGGCGCGCGCGAGCAGGGCGAAAACCCCGCCGAACGCGAATCCGGCCAGGTGCGCAGACCATGCGACCGCGCCGAATGCCGGGCCGATGAAGGTGAACACCAGTTGCAGCAGCGCCCAGACCCCCATCAGCAGCGCCGCGGGCACCTTCACGAACTGCAGGAACAACCCCAGAGGCACCACGACGCCGAGCCGGGCCCCCGGGAACAGCGCCACGTACGCCCCCATCAGTGCCGACACCGCACCGCTGGCGCCGATGATCATCCGGTCGGGGGTGCCGATCGCGATCACCGCGGCAAGGTTGGCCACCGCGCCGCCGAGAAGAAACAAGGCCAGGAATCGCCAGGAGCCCATCGTGCGCTCGGCCGGCAGCCCGAAAATCAGCAGGAACACCAGGTTGCCGATCAGGTGCGCCCAGTCGGCGTGCAGGAACAGGGCGCTCACCAGGCGCAGGCTGCTGCCGTCGCGCAGCCACTGCCAGCCTTCGCCCAGTGCGCCCGACAACGCGCCCCATTGCAGCAGCAGGTCCTGCAGGCCGGATTCCGGCAGCAGGCTCAGTGCGGTGAAGCAGCCCCACAGCGCCGCGAACAACAGCGGCGTGGCCCAGCGCAGCGGCGAATTCTGGCGTGAGGGAACGGCTAGGAACACGGTCGGCCTGGGCTTGCGATGCGGGCGGTGAAAGCGGTCCGGATGCGGCGGCCGGGCAAGCAGGCTCGCTTCGCGACCAACAGCATCGGGTTTTTGTTAGATTGAAGTATCCGATGGTACGGATGCCGCGGCCACAACGCACAGGCCGCGCCATTGCCATCGCACGCGAACCCGCGAACCCAAGGAGCTCTACGCAATGCAAGCCGCACCCACGTTCACACGCCTGTCGGCCATTTCGCTCGGCATCATCGCGGCACTGGCTGCCGGTAGCAGCCATGCCTCCGGATTCCAGCTCAAGGAGAACAGCGTCAAGGCCATGGGCAGCGCGTTCGCCGGCGCCGGCGTCAACGAGGGCGATACCTCGGTGGTGGTCAACAATCCGGCGGTGATGAGCAGCTTCGAGGGCACTACGGTGCAGACCGACCTGCACGTGGTCGATCTCAGCTTCCGCTTCGAGGGCGAAGGCTCCGACGTCACCGGTCAACCGCTGTCCGGCGGCGACGGCGGCGAGGCCGGTGACGTGATCCCGGTGCCGGCGTTGTCGCTGGTGCACAAGCTCGACAACGGCCTCGCGCTGGGCGCGATGGTGAGCGCGCCGTTCGGGCTCAAGACCGAATACGAAGACGGCTGGGTCGGGCGCTATTACGGGCAGACTTCCGAGGTGGAGGTGATCAACCTGACGCTGTCGGCCGCGTACGACATCGTCCCCGACCGCTTCTCGGTCGGCGTCGGCCTGGTCTATTCGCATGCCGACGTGACCCTGTCGCGCGCGGTCGATTTCGGCACGATCCTGTTCGGCGCCGGCGTGCCGGCACCGTTCGCGCGGCCCCAGGCCTCCGACGGTCTGGCCAGCGTGCAGGGCGACGATACCGGCATGGGCTGGGTCGCCGGGGTGCACCTGCGCCCGACCGATCGCCTGTCGATCGGCCTGTCGCACCGCTCGGAGATCGATTTCGACCTGCGTGGCGAGGCCGACTGGACCGTGCCCGCCGCGGCACGGGCCACGTTCGATGCCGTCGGCCGCGGCGCCCTGTTCCAGGACGGCGCGGCCAGCGCGCAGTTGACCACGCCGGCGATCACCAGCGTCGACGTGGCGTACCAGGTCAACGACCGGCTCGCGTTGATGGCGACCTATGCCGAAACCGGCTGGGAGTCGCTGCAGGAAGTGCGGATCGATTTCGACAACCCCGACCCGGACGCGGTCGAGGATTTCAGCTGGGACACCACGAGCTTCATGGCGCTGGGGGCCGAATACCAGCTCAACGAACGCTGGGCCCTGCGCGCCGGCTACGCCTATGACGAGACCCCGACCACGCTGGCCACGCGGACGCCGCGGCTGCCCGACGAGAACCGCAAGTGGTACTCGGTGGGGGCGACCTGGAAGTTCAACGAGCGCCTGGACCTGTCGTTCGGCTACACCTACATCACGCCCGATGAGCCGGCATTGGCGATCGTCACGCCACCGGCGGAAGGCGGCCAGAGCCTGTTCGGCACCTACGACAGCGCGGTAAGCCTGTACGGCGTTTCGGCGCAGTATCGCTTCTGATCGGGCCGCGCCCACTCCCGTGGGCGCGTTTCAGTGGGCTTGCGCGGCAGTGCCCGCGCCAGCCGCGGTCACCCGGTCCGGCCCGTCGCGGCGCAACAGGCGCTCATAAGCGCGCGAGCCAGTGGCTCGCAAGCCGCGCGCTTATTCGCTCAACGTCAGCAGCGAGGCGTTGCCGCCGGCGGCGGTGGTGTTGATCGTGATGGTCTTCTCGGTGGTGAAGCGCGGCAGATAGTGCGGCCCGCCGGCCTTGGGGCCGGTGCCGGACAGGTTGTGCCCGCCGAACGGCTGTACCCCGACCACCGCGCCGATCTGGTTGCGGTTGACGTAGCAGTTGCCGACCCGGACGCGCGCCGCGATGCGCTCGCTGGTCTCGTCGATGCGCGAGTGGATGCCGAGCGTCAGGCCGTAGCCGGTGTTGTTGATCGCGTCGATCACCGCATCGAGTTCTTCGCCCTTCCAGCGGATCACGTGCAGCACCGGTCCGAACACCTCGCGGTGCAACTGGTCCAGCGAGCGCAGTTCGTACGCGCGCGGCGCGAAGAAGCTGCCGTGCGCCGAATCTGGTCCCAGTTCCACCGTGGCGATCGGCGTCGCCTCGCGATCCATCCGCTGCGCATGCTCGTGCAGCGATTGCAGCGCATCCTCGTCGATCACCGGGCCGACGTCGGTCGACAGCAGCCCCGGATCGCCGACCTTCAGTTCGGCCATCGCGCCGGCGAGCATCGTGCACACCTTTTCGGCGATGTCTTCCTGGACGAACAGCACGCGCGCGGCCGAACAGCGTTGCCCGGCCGAGGTGAACGCCGATGACAGCGCGTCCTTGACCAGTTGCTCCGGCAGCGCCGAGGAATCGGCGATCAGGGCGTTCTGACCGCCGGTTTCGGCGATCAGCACCCCGATCGCGCCGTCGCGACCGGCCAGGGCGCGGTTGATCGCCGAGGCGGTCTCGTTGGAGCCGGTGAATGCGACGCCGGCCACGCGCGGATCCCTGGTCAGCGCGGCACCGACGGTGATGCCGTCGCCGGGCACGAACTGCAGCACGTCTTCCGGTACGCCGGCCTCGTGCATCAGCTTGGTGGCGAGGTAGCCCACCAGGTTGGTCTGCTCGGCGGGCTTGGCGATCACGCTGTTGCCGGCCGCAAGCGCGGCCGCGACCTGGCCGATGTAGATCGCCAGCGGGAAGTTCCACGGGCTGATGCAGACGAACACACCGCGCCCGTTCAACTGCAGCGTGTTGGTTTCCCCGGTGGGTCCGGGCAGTGGCTCGGGGTTGAACATCGTGCGCGCCTGGGCGGCGTAGTAGCGCAGGAAGTCGACCGCCTCGCGGACCTCGCCGACGCCGTCGGGGATGGTCTTGCCGGCGTCCTTGGTGCACATCGCGATGAAGGCCGGCATGCGCGCCTCGAGCAGGTCGGCCGCGTGTTCCAGGATCGCGGCGCGGCCGGCGCCGGGGATCGCGTCCCACCCGGGCTGCGCGGCGACGGCGTTGCGCAGTGCCTGCTCGACCGTGGCGCTGTCGGCGGGCAGCCAGTGCCCGACCACCTCGCGGCGGTCGGCCGGGTTGGTCACCGGCAGGCGCTCGCCGGCGGGCTTGGCGCCCGGCACCAGCGGTTCGGCGTACCAGTCGTTGCGCACGGCGGCGTTGATGCTGTCCGCCAGCGCACGCAGTTGGCCGTCGTCGGCGAGATTGACGCCCATGGAGTTGCTCCTGTCGCAGTATTCCAGCGTGTCCGCAAAGCTGCGATACAGATCGATCGGCAGCGGGATGCGGGGATGGGGGATGGTGTCGAACGCGGCCACGGTCTGGACCGGATCGCGGATGAGGTCGTCGATCGCGACGTCATCGTCGGTGATGCGGTTGACGAAGCTGGAATTGGCGCCGTTTTCCAGCAGGCGCCGCACCAGGTACGGCAGCAGTTCCTCATGCGAGCCGACCGGTGCATAGACCCGGCACGGTGCGTCGAGCCGATCGGGCGGCATCACCTCGGCGTAGAGGTCATCGCCCATGCCGTGCAGCTTCTGGTATTCGAAAGGCTTGCGGGCCGCCCCGCTGCCGGCCATGCAATGCACGGTCGCGATCGTGTGCGCGTTGTGGGTCGCGAACATCGGGTAGATCGCGTCGCTCGCCTCGAACATGAGCCGCGCGCAGGCCAGGTACGACACGTCGGTGTTCGGCTTGCGGGTGAACACCGGGTAGCCGGGGTGACAGTCGACCTGCGCCCGCTTGATCTCGCTGTCCCAGTACGCGCCCTTGACCAGGCGCACCGGGATGCGTCGGCCGTGCCGGCGCGCGAGGTCGGCGGTGAACTCGATCACCTCCGGCGCGCGCTTCAGGTAGGCCTGCACCGCCAGCCCGAAGCCTTCCCAGCCCTCCAGCGACGGATCGAGGTAGGCGCCGGTAAACACGTCCAGCGACAGTTCCAGCCGGTCCGCTTCCTCGGCGTCGACGGTGAAGCCAATGCCGTGGGCCTTGGCCAGTTGCGCCAGTTCGAGCACGCGTGGGGTCAGTTCGGCCAGCACCCGGCCGCGCTTGGCGTGCTCGTAGCGCGGGTGCAGCGCCGACAGTTTCACTGAAATGGATGGCGCCGCGAACGTGTCGACGTTGTGGTAGTCGCCGCTGCTGCCAATGGCGTGGATCGCATCGCGGTACGCCTGCTGGTAGCGCAGCGCATCGGCGTGGGTCAGCGCGGCCTCGCCGAGCATGTCGAACGAATACCGGTAAGCGGTGTTGCCGTTCCTGCGCGAACGCGCCAGGGCCTCGCCGATCGTGCGGCCCATGACGAACTGATGGCCCATGATCCGCATCGCCTGGCGCACCGCGAGCCGGATCACCGGCTCGCCGAGACGACCGATCAGGCGCTGCAAGGCGTTGTGGACGTCGCGCTTGGTCTCGCTGTTAACGCTGACCAGGTGCCCGGTCAGCATCAGCCCCCAGGTCGAGGCATTGACCAGCATCGAGTCCGACTGGCCCATGTGCCGCTTCCAGTCGGCCTCACCGAGCTTGTCGCGGATCAGCTTGTCGGCGGTGCCCTGGTCGGGGATGCGCAGCAGCGCCTCGGCCACGCACATCAGCAGCACGCCTTCCTCGCTGGCCAGGTCGTATTGGCGCATGAACGCCTCGATCGCGCCCTGGTCCTGGGCGCGCGCGCGCACCCGGGTCACCAGGTCGGCCGCGGTGGCCTGGGCGGCGAGGCTCTCGGCGGCCGGCAGGCGCGCGCGCTCGAGCAGCGCGCGCACGTGCGCGGCCTCGTCGCGCACCCAGCCGGCGGTGATTGCCGCGCGCGGGCCGGCCGGGGGCGGCGGCAGTTCACTGAGCAGCAGGCGCGGCGCGGGGTCGGCGCCGGCGCCGGCGACGCTGGCGACGGGGAACACGGATTCGATGGTCATCAGGCCCGCGACAGAGCTGGGGAAGTCGCCTAGTTTAGAGGGTTCGCCCGGGCGCGCGGGCCGCAGCGTGAACCAGGGGCGCTCGTGCCATCGACACGTGCCCCGAAGCGGACGGACGATTACCCCGCGCCCATGGCGGCGTCGCGCCGGACAGCTGCCGCGGCTTGCCGCATTCGTGCCCGGCCGCTACCATTTGCCAGCTATCCACAACGCCATCGGGCAGGCTGCCCCGGCGTGAAAGGCCCTGGACGGGGCCCCACCCGCGACCTCTTCCGGACAGTTCCGCGCTTCGTGCGGTGCCGGCGCAGGGCAGCCGGCGGAGCAGGAACCGCATCCAAATTTGATTTCGAGGCTCGAATAGATGAAAGCCGGTCGCATCAAGCAGTGGGCAACGGGTATGGCCGCGGCGGCATTGCCGTTCGTCGCGTTCGCGCAGCAGGCCGATCCGGTGCGCTGGCAGCTCAACATGGGCCGCGGCGTCACCCACCTGTCGCAGAACGCCTACGAGGCGCACATGCAGGTCCTGTGGATCTGCGTCGGCATCGGCGTGCTGGTGTTCGGCGCGATGGCGATCGCGATGTTCAAGTTCCGCAAGTCGCGCGGCGCCGTCGCCGATACCGCGTTCACCCACAGCACCAAGCTGGAGGTGATGTGGTCGGTGGTGCCGGTGGTGCTGCTGGTGATGATGGCCGCCCCGGCAACCAGCAAGCTGGTGCAGTCGTACGACACCCGCGACTCGGAAATGACCGTCAAAGTCACCGGTTACCAGTGGATGTGGAAGTACGAGTACCTGGGCGAGGGCGTGGAGTTCACCAGCCGCCTGGACCGCGAGTCCGACGCGATGCGCCAGAGCGGTGCGCAGCCGACGATGGACTCCAACCCCAATTACCTGCTCGACGTCGACAACGTGCTGGTGCTGCCGACCGACACCAAGATCCGCTTCGTGATCACCGCCGACGACGTGATCCACGCCTGGTGGGTGCCGGCGCTGGGCTGGAAGCAGGACGCGATCCCCGGAATCATCAACGAGCACTGGACCGATATCCGCGAGCCGGGCATCTACCGCGGCCAGTGCGCCGAGCTGTGCGGCAAGGACCATGGCTTCATGCCGATCGTGGTGCGCGCGGTGCCCAAGGCCGAGTACCAGCAGTGGCTCGCGGCGCAGAAGCCGCTGGCGCCGCCGGCTCCGGCTGCCCCAGCGCCGGCCGCCCCCGCTGAAGCGTCGCCCGAGGCCGAACCGGCCACCGAAACCACCGACGCCACGGCCGCTGTTGCGGTCGCCGGCTGATCCGCCAAATTCCGAGGTTAGGCCATGGCCAATTACTCCACCGGTTCCGCCGCGACCGTCGATCTCCACGACGGCCACGACGCGCATGAGCACAAGCAGGGTTTCGTCGAGCGCTGGTTCTTCTCGACCAACCACAAGGACATCGGCACGCTCTATCTGATCTTCAGCTTCGTGATGTTCGTGATCGGCGCCGGCATGTCGGTGATCATCCGCAGCGAGCTGGCGGTTCCCGGACTGCAGTACGTCGATCCGATGTTCTTCAACCAGATGACCACCATGCATGCGCTGGTGATGATCTTCGGCGGAGTGATGCCGGCCTTCGTCGGCCTGGGCAACTGGATGATCCCGCTGCAGGTCGGCGCGCCCGACATGGCGCTGCCGCGCATGAACAACTGGTCGTTCTGGATCCTGCCGTTCGCGTTCACCCTGCTGCTGCTGACCCTGTTCCTGCCCGGCGGCGGCCCCGCCGGCGGCTGGACGCTGTACCCGCCGCTGTCGCTGCAGGGCGGCTCCAACGTCGCGTTCGTGATCTTCGCCATCCACCTGATGGGCATCAGTTCGATCATGGGTGCGATCAACATCATCGCCACCATCATCAACATGCGTGCGCCCGGCATGGACCTGCTGAAGATGCCGATCTTCGCCTGGTCCTGGCTGATCACCGCGTTCCTGCTGATCGCGGTGATGCCGGTGCTCGCCGGCGCGGTGACGATGCTGCTGACGGACAAGTTCTTCGCCACGACGTTCTTCAACGCCGCCGGCGGCGGTGACCCGGTGATGTTCCAGCACATCTTCTGGTTCTTCGGGCACCCCGAGGTCTACATCATGATCCTGCCGGCGTTCGGCATCGTCTCGGAGATCATCCCCACGTTCGCGCGCAAGCCGCTGTTCGGCTATCAGGCGATGGTGTACGCCATCGCGGCGATCGCGTTCCTGTCGTTCATCGTGTGGGCGCACCACATGTTCACCGTGGGCATGCCGCTGGGCGGCGAGCTCTACTTCATGTACGCCACGATGCTGATCGCGATCCCCACCGGGGTGAAGGTCTTCAACTGGGTGACCACGATGTGGCGCGGCTCGATGACGTTCGAGACGCCGATGTTGTGGGCGATCGCGTTCGTGATCCTGTTCACGATCGGCGGATTCTCCGGGCTGATGCTCGCCATCGTGCCCGCCGACTTCCAGTACCACGACACCTACTTCGTGGTCGCGCACTTCCACTAC
This sequence comes from Lysobacter sp., assembly GCA_035465455.1. Lineage (GTDB taxonomy): Bacteria > Pseudomonadota > Gammaproteobacteria > Xanthomonadales > Xanthomonadaceae > Lysobacter_K. The sequence goes on along the minus strand of DATHRJ010000238.1, from coordinate 525 downwards.
GTGCTGGTGACCGGTGCGCTGTTCGGCATCATCGCCGCGGTGTACTACTGGTGGCCGAAGTGGACCGGGCGGATGTACAGCGAGACGCTCGGCAAGATCCACTTCTGGTGGACGATGGTGTTCGTCAACCTGCTGTTCTTCCCGCAGCACTTCCTCGGTCTGGCCGGCATGCCGCGCCGCATCCCCGATTACAACGTGGTGTTCGCCGACTGGAACCTGATCAGCACGGTCGGCGCGTTCGGCATGTTCGTGACCCCGTTCTTCATGGCGTTCGTGCTGTGGCATTCGCTCCGTCACGGCGCCAAGGCCGAGGCGCGCGCCTGGGAAGGCGCGCGTGGACTGGAATGGACCGTGCCGAGCCCGGCGCCGCACCACACCTTCACCGTGCCGCCGGTGATCCGCGACGGCGACCTCGCCCACGGCGACATCACCCACTAAGCCATGAGCCCGATGCCCGAGCCCCGCCATGACGAGATCGCCGCGCGCCGCAAGCGCGCGCGGCGGACCGCGTTGCTGGCCGGCGGG
>DATHRJ010000237.1:0-4436 GCA_035465455.1 Lysobacter sp. | reverse complement strand
TCCTGATGGGTCCGATTCTCGGCGCCGGACTGATCGAAGCCTCGATGACGATGGAAGCCGGTAACACGCCGACCTTCGACAATTCGTTGCGCGGCCTCGATCGCAACCGCCCTGCACTGGTGAGGTTTGCGCTGGCCCTGCTGGGGATCTCGATCGCCTGGCTGGCGCTTTCCACCGCGCTGCTGGTCGTTGCCGTGGGCCCCATCGCGCCCCCGGTGCAGGAGACGTTGTGGGATAGCACGCTGCAACTCATGTCATCGCGGCAGTTGTTGGCCTGGTTCGCGATCGGGGGCGTGCTGGCGGTGCTCACCTTCTCGATCTCGGTGATCTCCGTGCCGCTGATCCTGGACCGGCATGCCAGCGCCGGCGAAGCGATGCGAGGCAGCCTGCGCGCCGTGTCCCGGCACCCGCTGGCCTGCGTCACCTGGGCTTTCCTGATCGTGCTGCTCAGTGCGATCGGTTTTGCCACCGCGCTGATCGGGCTGATCGTGATCTACCCGATCCTGGGTCATGCCAGCTGGCATGCCTACCGGGCGCTGCAGGATTGAATCTGCAGGCCGGGCCCCAGGCGATCTGGCGCGTCCAGTTCGCTACCAGCGACGATCGTATCGATAGGGATCGAAACGGTAACGATCGTAGTCGCGGCGGTCGTAGTGCCGATAGTCGTCGACATAACGGCGGCCATGGCGATCGTAGCGCGGGTCGTAGTACGTGATCGTGCACTTGCCGCGGCTGTTGCATTTCACCTTGCGGCCATACCGGTAGTCGTCATCGTAGTAACGGCCGCCGCCGTAGTAGCGCGGCACTTGCCGGTAGTACACCCGGCGGCCGTAGCGGTCGCGCCCGACGATGAGGCGATCATCGTACCCATAGCCGCCATAGCGGTAATACGGCACACCACCACGCAACACGACGTCGGCGATATCGACGATCACGCGGGCCAGATCGTCGTCGCCGGCGCGTGCCGCCGGCGGTACGGCCAGGGCGGCAAGACCGATGCCAAGGGAAACGATCGCGGGGGTCATCCAGCGGGACAGGGTGTTCATCGTTGTCTCCTGCAGTTCCCCGCCCTTCGCGGGGACAGCGTGACAATGCGACGCGACGCGTGAATCGGTTTTTAATGGCTGCGCCTTGCGCAATTCACGATCAGCCACTGTTTTGGCTGGCCAAGGACAACCACGATCGGTTCGAAACCCTGGCCAGCCGGTGCCCTGCCCGCTACCGGTTACCGGGGCACGAACGAACGTTTCGCGGCCACCGCGGCCATGCGCGCTGGCGGGGTTCTGGCCAGCCAGGTTGCATCGCCTCGCCGTCTATCCCGACAGGGAAAGCGCTGCCTCAAGCAACGGCTTGGCCCATTCGGGCGTGGCCCGCAACGCCGCGACATCCACCGGCCAGGTCAATCGGCCAGCGATCATTTCCGCAACCAGCACCGGGTCGGGTACCACCTGCCCCGGCGCTACTTCCGTGCTGTTGTCGTACACCTGCAAGTGCGCAAGGTGTGGCATGAGTGCGATCAGGTTCGCCTGCGCAGCGGGATAACGCGCGCGGATGCTGGCTTCCGGAATGTCGTGCCCACCGGCCAGCACCCGGGCCTTGACCCGCGCGATGTGCAACTCCGGCGTCGCCAGTCCACAGAACCACACCATCACGTCATGCGTTCCGGTGGCGGCCATGATGCGGGCCGGTATCGTGCGGCCGCCCAGTGTGGTCTCGATCGCATGATGGCGGCGTCCGGCCATGGCCGCGTCGAAACGTCGCACGCCCTCCTGCCAGGCGGCCGCATTGGCGTCGTCCTGGCCGCAGCCGGTGGCCGCCATCAATTCGCGCGCGAAGGTGTCCGGGTTGAACCAGGAAAGTCCCGCCTGCTGCAGCAGATGTCCACCGATGGAGCTCTTGCCCGCGCCGTTCACGCCGGCGAGAACCAGCAGGACCGGGCGAGCCGTCATCAATAACCTGCCCCGGCCTTGACCTTGCCCTCAAGCCGGGCCGGTCCACGCATCATCGCGCGCAGGCGCTCACCCGCGTCCGGCGCCTGCAGCGACGCCAGGCGCTCGTCGAAGCGATGACGAAGCTGATCGAGTGCCGATTCGTTCTGCGCGTCTGCAGCCTGCAGAGCCAGCATCAACGTGCCGTATTCCTCGATGGAAAGGATGACCGCCTCCGGCTGGTTATGGTTGGTGACCACGACCTTGCCGGTGCGGCTGACCGATTTCATGACGCCGCGCCAGCCCAGCTTCTTGACGTCGGATGCCGGCGTGCGCGGCAGATCTTCGATCGGTTCGTGTTTCAGCGCCATTGCCATTGCCGCTCTCCGCCTTGGGTCTTGTACCAATATACCCTTTTATCCCTTTATGGCAATCGGTATCCGCGCGGGGGCTTTGACTTGCATCAACGTGGGCCGGCAACGGCGCGCCATGCTGGATCGCCGCTCGCCGCAGCGATGCGACCGCCCCATCGGACCCGGAACCCGGGGGCCGCCAATCCGGGTGCGTCGTCAGGCCGGATTGCTCCCGCTCGGTGGCCGGCGCGTCCATCGGACGGAGACTTCATGGATACACCGATTGCCTGTTGCAGGTACACCGATCTGACCGCGCCGCAGCGACGCCAGGTCGAAGAGCAGGCGTCCGGCCAGCGGGCGGCCGAGCCGGATTTCGCTCGGTGGGCGGAGGGATACGGCGTTATCCGGCATGACGAACTGACCCAGGTCCGGGTACACGCAATGGTCGCCGACCTGGTCGCTGCGCGCGCCCTCCCCGACCGCTCGACCGGCTACCGGCGCCTGCAGGCGGCCGACCGGATCACCAGCGCCGGCATGTGGCTGGTGGTGCACATGACCTACGCCCAGCGCGTGCGCACAGGTGGGGCGCCGCTGGATGCCGCCGACTTCAAGCAGCACCCGGACGGCCACACCGGCGGCGCACTCAACATGGTTCCGGCGTACACCGCCTACCTGGCGTTGAACGCGCTGGATGGCAATACGCGCAGCTGGATGATGGGCCAGGGCCATTGCGTGGCCGCGGTAGATGCACTCAACGTGATCGTCGGCAACATGACCGATGCGCATGCAGCGCGCTACGGGCGCGATGACGCACGCCTCTCACGCATGGTCTCGGACTTCTACTCGTTCGCGATCCGGCCCGACGGCACCCCCGAGTCGCCGCTGGGATCGCACGTCAACGCCCATACCGCCGGAGGCATGCTGGAGGGCGGCTACCTCGGGTTCGCCGAACTGAAGTACGTGCACTCGCCGCTGCCGGGCGAGCGCCTGGTGGCGTTTCTCAGCGACGGCGCGTTCGAGGAGCAGCGCGGCAGCGACTGGGCGCCGCGCTGGTGGCGCGCGCAGGATTCGGGCCTGGTCGCGCCGATCATGATCCTCAACGGGCGCCGCATCGACCAGCGCAGCAGGATTGCGCAGATGGGCGGCGAGCGCTGGCTGCACCAGCACCTGCACCTCAACGGGTTCCAGCCGATCGGACTGGATGGGCGCGACCCGGCCAGCATCGCGTGGGGGATCCACATGATCGAAGCCAACCTGATCGAGGCGACCGAGGCCGCCGGCAGAGCCGAGCAGCCGGTGGTCGAGGCGCTGCATTACGGCATCGCGGAAACGATCAAGGGCTTCGGTTTTCCCGGTGCCGGCACCAACCGCGCGCACAACCTGCCGCTGCCCGGAAATCCCTCCAACGATGAGGCGTCGCGCAAGCTCTTCAACGATGCGGCTGCCACGCTGCTGGTGCCCGGCGACGAACTGGACGACGCGGTGGCCGCGTTGGCGACCCACCATGCGCAGAGCCGTCCGCTGGAGCGCGACCACCCGCTGGCTACGCGCGACGTGGCCTTGCCGGTGATTCCACCGGAGCCATGGGTAGGCCTGGACCAGGAGAACTCGCCGATGGCCGCCCTGGACCGCCACTTCAGTGCGATCGTGCAGGCCAATCCGCAGTTGCGTCCGCGTGTCGGCAATCCCGACGAGTTGCGCAGCAACAAGCTCGACCTCACCCTGGACCTGCTCAAGCACCGCGTCGACGTGCCCGAGCCTGGTGTGGCCGAATCACCCACCGGCGATGTGATCACCGTACTCAACGAGGAGGCCGTGGTCTGTGCCGCGCTGGCCAACAAGGGCGGGCTCAACCTGGTGGTCACGTACGAGGCATTCGCGCCAAAGATGCTCGGCGCACTGCGTCAGGAGATCACGTTCGCGCGCCAGTTCGCGCTCGCCGGGCGGCGGCCGCGGTGGCTGTCGGTGCCGGTGGTGCTCACGTCCCACACCTGGGAGAACTCCAAGAACGAGATCTCGCACCAGGACCCGACCCTGGCCGAGGCGCTGATCGGCGAAATGGCCGACACCGCCATCGTGGTGTTCCCGCCGGACGCCAATGCCGCCATCGCCGCGTTGTCGCGTGTGTACGCCAGCCACGGCAAGATCGTGACGC
>DATHRJ010000236.1:0-4022 GCA_035465455.1 Lysobacter sp. | reverse complement strand
AGCCCCGGTGCTTCGGTGGGTCTGCCACGATACCCGTCGGAAAAGCCTGCGGCTAGTTGTGCGGGAGCCGGGGCGGCTGGTTGCCGCGTGCGACCTGCGATGCATGGTCGTCATAGCGCAACGCAACGACCTGGAACGGTGTTGCGGTGGCACGCACGAAGCTGGTGCTGGCGACAGGCGACCACTCGCGCGCGCCATGGCCGGTCCCGATCTCCTGGGCGCTGCTGTCGGCCATCGACGACCCTTGCATGGACTCGCTCGCCTGTCGTGCAGGCGCCCCGGCTTCCGCCGCGTGCGGTGGGGGAGAAGGGGCATGCAGTTGCGAGTGCGCTCGCGCTTCCTGGAACACCGCGATCCCGATCACCCCGACGTTTTCCGGACGACCGGTCCGCGCCGCATAGCTGTCGGCTGATGCGGTGAACACGAACCTGGCGACGTCCTGGTACGACTTGCGCCAGCCGGCAACCTCGGTGCTTTGCCACGGTGCAAGCACGTACCCGGCCTGCGATGGATCCGCGACTTCGCCGGTGACCGCGTTGACCCCGTCCACCGACAGCACCACCAGCACGCGCTCGTCGCTGGTGTTGGTCAGTCTCACGGCGTAGCTGTGGCCCGGCTCGCCGGCGATCCAGCGCTGGCCGCGGTGTCGCGCCTGCGGGAGTTGCTGGCCGCTGGTGCGGTCGATCACGGTGAGATCGACGATCGGACGCGCGACGGCCGGCGCGCTCCAGGACAACGCCAGCAGCAGCACGGTGGTGGTTCGCAACATGGGGGCATCTCCGGTGGGGAACGCGGTTGCAAACGTCCACATGCGGCAGGTGGGGTTGATCGGGTGTCGCAACGTGGGCCGAACAGCCCGGGCCCGGTCCGGACCGGGGGAGCGGCCGGGCCCGCAGCGGTTAAACTCTCGGCCCCGCACCCGCTTTGGCGTTCGATGCAGCCGACCCGCGTACTCACCGGCATCACCACGTCCGGAACCCCGCACCTGGGCAACTACGTCGGCGCGATCCGCCCGGCGGTCGCGGCCAGCCGCGTGTCGGGCGCGGAGAGTTTCTATTTCCTCGCCGATTACCACGCGCTGATCAAGGTCAGCGAGCCGGCGCGCATCCAGCGCTCCACGTTGGAGATCGCCGCCAGCTGGCTTGCCTGCGGCCTGGAGCCGGACAAGGTGTGGTTCTACCGCCAGTCCGACGTGCCCGAGATCACCGAGCTGACCTGGCTGCTGACCTGTGTGGCCGGCAAGGGCCTGCTCAACCGCGCGCATGCGTACAAGGCGGCGGTCGACCGCAACCGCAGCGAACAGCAGGACGACGATGCGGCGATCACCGCCGGGCTTTTCATGTACCCGGTGCTGATGGCGGCCGACATCCTGCTGTTCAACGCGCACAAGGTGCCGGTCGGGCGCGACCAGATCCAGCACATCGAAATGGCGCGCGACATCGGCCAGCGCTTCAACCACCTTTACGGCGAACATTTCACCCTGCCCGAAGCCACGGTCGAGGAGCACGTGGCGACCTTGCCGGGGCTGGACGGCCGCAAGATGAGCAAGAGCTACGACAACACGATCCCGCTGTTCGCGCCGCGCGAGACGCTGCGCAAGCTGATCGGTTCGATCGTCACCGACTCGCGCGCGCCGGGCGAGCCGAAGGATCCGGAAACCTCCAACGTGTTCCAGCTCTACCAGGCATTCGCCAGCAGCGAAGAAACCGCGGCGATGCGTGCTGCGTTCGCCGACGGCATCGGCTGGGGCGACGCCAAGCACGAACTGCTGGAGCGCATCGACCGCGAGCTGGCGCCACTGCGCGACAAGTACGAGGCGTTGCTCGCGCAGCCGGCCCGGATCGAGCAGATCCTGCGCGACGGCGCGCAGCGGCTACGCACCCGCCATGCGACGCCGACGATGGCGCGGCTGCGCGAAGCGGTGGGCCTGCGCGACCTTTCCCGCGAGTACGGCAACGGCGATGGCGTCATGCGCAAAGCGGCGGCACCGGTGTTCAAGCAGTATCGCCAAGCCGATGGGCGGTTCTATTTCAAGCTCGTCGACGGCGAGCGGCTGCTGCTGCAGAGCGCTGGATTTTCTGCGCCGCGCGATGCCGGGCGGCGGGTGGCGGCACTCAAGCACGATGGCCGCCTGGACCGGAGCGATCCGACTCTGGTGCTGGGCGATGGGGTGGACGTCGCCGAGGTCGATGCCGTGCTTGCGGCCATGGCCGCGGCCGCGGGCTCCTAGCCGCAGGGTATCGGCGGGCGTGGTACCGGTGAGTCGAGGGTGACCCTGGTCACTGATCCGCACATCCGACCCCCGCGGCGGCGCGGTATTCACGCCCAGTGCCCTCGATAGGACCAACACTAGCGTCCGGGGATGGCAGTCAGGGGGCGGAGCAATGCTCCCCGAGGATGCGGCTGGCGTTCCCGCCCGCCTTGCTCCCGACGACTCCACCGCAAACCCGATGACCGCCGTCCTTCCGAAGACCAAACTTCCCGACCACCCGCCAAGCCAGACGGCTTCGGCGCGCTATGGCGTGGTGGATGCTTCACCGGAGCTGGTCTACGACGACATCGCGCTGTTGGCGGCAATGCTGTGCGACACGCCGGCGTCGGCGATCTGGCTGCTCGACCGCCGTCGGCCCTGGACCAAGGCGCAGTTCGGCGAGGACTACCTGCAATGCCCGCGTGCCTCGGCGATCAGCAGCCTGGCCCTGGACACGCCCATGCAGATGCTGGTGATCGAGGACGTGGCCCGCGACCCACGCCTGCGCGCGATGGCGGTGCGGATCGACCAGACCCCGCTGCGTTTTTTCGCGGGCGTCCCGCTGCTGAGCCACGACGGCTACCCGCTGGGCATCCTGTGCGTGATGGACATGAAGCCGCGCCAACTGACCGCGAAGCAGTGCGAAGGCCTGCAGGCACTGGCGCGCCAGATCCAGCATCTGTTCGAACTGCGCCGCCTGGGGCTGGAACAGGAGCGGCGCCTGAGCGAAGGCGAAGCGTCGTCGCTGCAGCTCGAGCAGGCCCGGGCGGAACTGGAGCAGCGCCACCAGAACCTGCAGCGCACCGCCGAGCGCGACCAGTTGACCGGACTGCTCAACCGCACCGCGCTGGCGCAACTGCGCGAAAACCCGCGTGCGATGCTGAAGCTCGAAAGTGCGCCCTACAGCCTGGCGCTGCTGGACGTCGACCATTTCAAGCAGGTCAACGACCGCCACGGCCATCTGCTGGGCGATCGCGCGTTGCGCGTGGTCGCCGAGGCGGTCACCGCATCGATCCGCGCCGGCGACGTGGCGGTGCGTTACGGCGGCGAGGAATTCCTGATCGTGTTGCCGGGCACCGACCTGACCGCCGCGTTCGAGGTCGCCCACCGCATCCGCGAACGCGTGGCGGCATCCTCGCTGCCGTTCCCGCTGACGGTGTCGGCCGGAATCGCCGCCGGCGATCCGCAGCGGGATCGGCCGGAACAGGTGTTCGACCGTGCCGACCAGGCGCTCTCTCAGGCCAAGGCCAGCGGCCGGGACCGGGTGATCGCCGACGACACGCCGCAGCACCGCGGCTGAATCCGGGTCTTCAATCCCATCGGTGGGGCGCGCTGCGCCCCGGTTCGTCCTGCATCGGTACCACGCAGAAGCGGTGCCCGGTCGGGGCTTCCATCACCCACCAGCGCGTCTTTACGAACGCCACGCGCGTGGCCCCCAGCGCTTCCAGGCGCTTCACTTCGGCCTCGACGTCATCGGCCTCGATGTCCAGATGGACGCGCGAGGGATGCTCGACTGTCTGCACCTCGATATGCAGGCCGCCGGGCGTGTCGTCGAACTCGGCGTAGCGGCCGGTGCCGCCGGCGTCGGGGTCGGCCACGCTCATGCCCAGGGCCGCACCCCAGAACGCGCTCGAGGCGCCCAGGTCGCCATGCTGGCAATCGATGATGAAGCCGGCGAGCCTGCTGCGATGACTCATCTGTTGTTTCCTCGGGCCGATCACACGTCCACTGCAACGCGGCGGGCAGGCGAATCCGGCAGCCCGCGCGCGAC
>DATHRJ010000235.1:0-2337 GCA_035465455.1 Lysobacter sp. | reverse complement strand
GTCGACGCATACCAGCTGCGGGCGTGGCGCGACTTCGCGGATCGCCTGCGACAACTCGGCGACCTGCGCCCGTGACGCGAAATTGCGGGTGAACAGGATCACGCCGGCGCAGCCATCGTGCTGCAGCCAGTCGCGCTCCTGAGAGGTGAGTTCGGTGCCGGCGACGCCGATTACGAGCATCTGGAAATCCTTGAGTCATGGACGGCGCGCCGCGAAGGACGCTGCGGCATTGTCGCGCAGTGGGCCGGTCGACGCAGCGGTCGCCGGCGGCGCATCGGCAAAACCAGCAGCACCCTCCGCAACCCGCTCCTGGCGCAAGGGAGGCCGCATGTCTGCTCCCCTTGCGAAGCAGGGGAGGCTCGGCGGGGGATGCACGAGGTCGGGACGAACAGGAACCTGCTGAACCGGTCAACCGGCCCGCTCGGCGGCGCTCCACTGCGAATACGGCCGGGTCGCGAGCGCCAGGTTGTAATAACGCGCACTGTCGGTGACCTCGGCGCCGATCCACTCCGGGCGGTCGAAGGCTTCGTCCGCCGAATCCAGCTCGATCTCCGCGACCACCAGCCCGGCGTTGGCGCCGAGGAACTCGTCGACTTCCCACAGATGGCCGGCGTGCTCCACCAGGTGCCGGCGCTTGTCGATCAGCCCGCCGACGCTCAGTGCCAGCAGCGCGCGCGCATCGTCAACCGGGATCGGGTAGTCGAACTCCTGCCGGGTGTGGCCCAGCTCGCGCGACTTGAGGTTGAGGAACGCCCGGTCGCCGGCGATGCGCACGCGCACCGAGGCCTTCATCCGGCCTGTGTCCATCGCCGCCAGATCGTTGAGGTAGCCCTGCGCCATCGGCACGACCTCGCGCGCCGCACTGCGCCAGCCGTCGCCGGTGACGAGGAACTTGCGTTCGATCTCGATGCCCATCGTTCAAGCCGGTTCGAACATGGCGATCGACTCGACGTGCGCGGTGTGCGGAAACATGTCCATCACCCCGGCGGCACGCAATTTCCAGCCACGCTCGTTGACCAGGTAGCCGGCATCGCGCGCCAGCGACGCCGGGTGGCAACTGACGTAGACGATGCGCTTGAACTGCTCCAGCGGCAGCTGGGTCAGCACGAAATCGGCGCCCGAACGCGGCGGATCCAGCAGCAGCTTGTCGAAGCCCTCTCGCATCCACGGTTGCGCGCTCAGGTCCTTGCCGAGGTCGGCGGCGTGGAACTGGGCATTGACGATCCCGTTGTGCGCGGCATTCTCGCCGGCGCGCTGCACCAGCCCCGCTTCGCCCTCGACGCCGACCACCTCGCGCACCTGTCGCGCCATCGGCAGGGTGAAATTGCCGAGCCCGGCGAACAGGTCAAGCACGCGGTCCTGCGGTTGCAGGTCGAGCAGGTCGATCGCGGCCTGGATCATCTTGCCGTTGAGCCCGGCATTGACCTGGATGAAGTCCAGCGGCTGGAAGTTGAACTGCAGGTTCCACTGCGGCAACGCGAACGACAGCTTCGGATCGGCCGGCCACAGGGGATGCACGCTGTCGACCCCGCCCGGCTGCAGGAAGATGGCGAACCCGTGAGCCTGCGCGAAGGCGATGATCGCGGCCTGGTCGGCCTCCGGCAACGGCGCCATATGGCGGATCGTCAACGCGACGCCGGTGTAGTCCGGCGTGGGGTCGCCGGCGATGAATTCGATCTGGGGGATCTCGCGCCGCGCTTCCAGGCTCTCGACCAGCGCGGCGAGCGCGGCGATGTTGTCGCCGATCTGCGGGATCACGGTTTCGCAGCGGCTGATGTCGGCGACGAAGCGCGGGTCGACCTCGCGGAAACCCACCAGGGTCTTGTCCTTCTTCTCGACCCGGCGCACCGAGAAACGGCCCTTGCGGCGGTAGCCCCAGGCAGCATCGCGCATCGGCTCGAGGATGCGCTCGGCCGTGACATGGCCGATGCGCTCGAGGTTTTCCAGCAGCACGCCCTGCTTGGCGAGGATCTGCTGGTCCTCGGCGTAATGCTGGAACGCGCAGCCGCTGCACACACCGAAATGCGGGCAGCGCGGGACCACGCGCTCGGGCGCGGCCTGCAGCACCTCGACCGCCTTGGCTTCATCGAAGCTGCGGTGGTGCGCGGTCGCCGCGGCGATCACGCGCTCGCCGGGCAAGGCACCGGCGACGAACACCGCCTTGCCATCGGCGCGGCGGGCGACGCCGCGGCCATCGTGGGTCAGGCCGGTGATCTGGGCTTCAAACGGGGTCTGGTCGACGCGGTTGCGGTTACGGGTACGGGCCACGGAATCATGCAATTGGGGCGGACCGCGCATTGTCGCAGATGCACCCGCGCGCGCCGAACGGAAACGGCC
>DATHRJ010000234.1:0-9778 GCA_035465455.1 Lysobacter sp. | reverse complement strand
TGATGGGCCTCAAGTAGGTTTCCTGTCGCGAAGTCAACGCGCTGCTGCCGCAGCGGCGCTCACTCGTGCAGGACGTGAATGCACACTCGCACTGGGCAGCCGGCCACGTCCCCCGCGCGGTCAATCTTGATCCGCTGGCCTTCAGCGAAGACGACCTGTCGATCGAAAAACACGCGGCGCTGGTCTTTTACTGCTCCAACTTCCTGTGCCGCAAGGCGCCCGAGGCCGCCCGCCGGGCCAAGGCGATGGGTTACACCAATGTGCGGGTGATGTCGGCCGGCATCCAAGGTTGGCGCGGCCAGGGACTGCCGGTCGAGGCGGGGTGAACCGCGGGCCCGCCGCCACCCAGGGCCATCAGCGCTCCAACAGCACGTAGGGGATGACTCTGCGCTGCCAGGCGGTTGCGAAGTAGCGGACCGCCTGGTCCTTCACCAGTCCGATGAAACCTTCCCACTGGCCTGGATGGATCGTCTGGCAGCCGAGGCTGGAGGTCGTGCGGTAACCGCCGCGATGGATGTTGATGCCGAACATTCCGCTGTGCGCGTACGGCGGATCGCCATCGCGGGTGACAGTGACCGGTCCGCCGGTCTGGCACAGCGCCAGGTACTTGTTCCGGTGCATGCCGAACCGGTGCGCGTACCACACCCCGGCATTGAGCGACGCCATGCCCCGGGTGTCCTCCGCCGTGCCGCGGCCCTTGCGATAGCCGGTCGGGTCGGTGTTGCCGTTGAACGCCGCAGTGACCTGGGTGGAGTCGAGGAAGATCGCATCGTCGTAGATCCCGCGATCATCCACCCCGGGCGCGCCCATGCTGTCGCGGTAGTAGCCGCGGTACCCGACCACCACCAGCGGATGGGCCTGGCGATCGATACCCAGCGGTTCGAGCAACGCGCGCAACGCCGAAGAACTCAGGCGCGGCTTCTCGTCGGGCTTGATCTTCAAAGCCACGGCAATGGCCATGCCATTGCGGGCGACCGCGCTGCGACCGCAACGCCGCCGGATACATGACCGCCTGCCACCGCGCACGCGCATCGGCCGCAGCCGGAACATCTGATCGACGCCATGTCGCCTCGCCTCTTCCCTGATCGGCAAACGTAACACTTACCCGGGCTGCCCGAGCCGAGGCCGTTGCAGGCGATCCAAATCCAACGCGCAAGGCGCGTGGAAGTCGGCCGGCAGCTAGTGACCGGCGCGCGTGTCGGGGGCCGGTTCGCGGCGGCGCGCGACCGGGCCGCTGGCCGCCAGGCTGTCCAGGTACGCGTCCGACACGAGCTCGACCACCGGCGCGAAGCCGCCGTAGATCATGCGTTTGCCGTCGAACGGCATCGGGTTGGTTTCCGGGTTCATGCGCGGATCCTTCATCATCTTTTCCATGCCGGCATCGCGCGTGGCCTTGTCCGGCCATTCGATCCACGAGAACACCACCGTCTCATCGTCCCTGGCCTGCACGGCGCGCTGGAAATCGGTCTGCTTGCCCGCGGGCACGTCGTCGCCCCAGCACTCGAGCACGCGGGTGGCGCCCCATTCCAGGAACACCGAATCGCCTTTGTTGGCGTGGTCGATGAACTTCTGCTTGTTGGCCGTGGGTACGGCAATCACGAAACCATCGATGTAGGCCATCTTGCATCTCCTGGCGGGTCATGGGCTTGCGCCGGATGGCAGAAGCCGCGAGTGGCACAAGGTGCGCGCATCGGGGTTACGCCGGGATCATTGAACGGTGAAGCGGGTCGCGGCCTGGCGAGTAGCAGTCGATCCCCGACGCGGATGCCCACCCCCCCCGCGCGTCGATCACCTTCCAGCGCGCGATCCGGCTCGGCCCGGACGCCGCCTCGCGCCGGTGTCCCGGCTCACCGCATGCCCTTAACGTCCGGAGCGGAAACTATGAAGTGGCGTTCAACCCGAAGGAGCTCCGCGATGGCCAGGAAAATGCTTACCCTGCTCGGCACGCTCGTGTGTGCGATGGCCTTGGCCGGAACCGCGCAGGCACAGGTGCCCGAACGCGATCTGGATTGCAGGCTCGACTACAGCCTCAGCGGCTGGTCGCTGATCTACAAGCAGACCAGCGGCGAAGGTACCGTCACCTGCGAAGGTGGCGAGTCGATGCGGGTGCGGGTGCGCGCCAAGGCGCTGGGCCTGACCGTCGGCCGCTGGCAGATCGACCACGGCACCGGGCATTTCACCGACGTGCGCAGGATCCAGGACGTGCTCGGCACCTATGTGCAGGCCAGCGCCAATGTCGGGCTGGTCAAGTCCGGCGCGGCGCAGGTGCTGACCAAGGGCCCGGTGTCGCTCGCGCTCGCCGGTGCAGGCGCGGGCGTCAACATCGGCGTGGACATCGGCCAGTTCGAGATCGAGCCGGCCGACTGATCCTCAGCGCAGCGCCGTTGCTCGCGCAGCCGATAACGGCGCCTGCCGCACTCGCCGCGGCGCGGCGATCGCCACCGCGGCCTTCTCGGTGGCGATCCATTCGCCGATCTTGGTCTGCAGCACGTCCATCGGCATCGCGCCGTCGGTGAGCACCTGGCGGTGGAACGCGCGCACGTCGAAGCGATCGCCAAGTTCGGCTTCGGCCTCCTCGCGCAGTTCGCGGATCACCCGCTGGCCGACCTTGTAGGCCAGTGCCTGGCCGGGGATCACGATGTAGCGCTCGACCTCGGCGACCACGTCCGATTCGGCCATCGACGAGTTCGCCAGCATGTAGTCGATCGCCTGCTGCCGGCTCCAGCCGTAATGATGCAGGCCGGTGTCGACCACCAGTCGCATCGCGCGCAGCTGCTCGTCGCTGAGGCGCCCGTACCACTGGTACGGATCGGTAAACAGGCCCAGTTCCTTGCCCAGCGACTCGGCATACAGCGCCCAGCCTTCGGAGAAGGCGGTGTAGCCGCCGAAGCGGCGGAACGCCGGCAGCGATTCGATCTCCTGCTGGATCGCGATCTGGAAGTGATGGCCCGGGGACGCCTCGTGGATCGACAGCGTCTCCACCAGGAACTTCGGCTGCGCCTTGAGGTTGAACGTGTTGAGGTAGAACACCCCGGGGCGCGAGCCGTCCGGCGTCGGCGGCGTGTAGGACGCGCCCGCGGCGGACTGCGCGCGGAATGCCTCGACCTCGCGCACCTCGTAATCGGCCTTGGGGAACACGTCGAACAGCTTGGGCAGCAGCGGGTTGATCTTCGCCTGCACGTCGCGGTACGCCTGCACCGCTTCCTGCGGGGTCTGGAAGTAGAAGCGCTCGTCGGTCTGCAGGTGGGCGAAGAACGCTTTCAGGTCGCCCTTGAAACCGACCTGGTCGCGCACCGCTTCCATCTCGCCCAGGATGCGCGCGACCTCGTCCAGTCCGAACTGGTGGATCGCCTCCGGGCCGAGGTCGGTGGTGGTGTTGCTGCGGACCATCAGCGCGTACCACTCGCGGCCCTGCGGCAGGTCCATCATGCCGACGCTGTCGCGCGCGGCCGGCAGGTATTCGTCGCGCAGGAAGTCGCGCATCGCGGCGTAGGCGGGCACCAGGGTCTGGGTGATCGCGGCGCGGTAGGCGGCGGTGAGCCGCTCGCGTTCCGCAGCCGGGAACTCGGCCGGCATCGCCTCGATGGGGCCCCAGAACACGCTGTCCTCGGGCCTTGCCACCACGTGCGCGGCATATTGCGGGATCGATTTTTCCACCACCGGCCGTGGCTGCACCACGTTCGCGGCGATGCCGGCGCGCATGTTGGCGATCGCGGTGGCGTTGAGCGTCGGATAGGCGGCGATGCGCGCGAGGAAGTCGTCGTAGTGCTTGACCTCGCGGAACGGCTGCAGGCTTTGGCCGGCGCCGAGCTGGGCGAAGAAACTGCCGAAACTGCTGAACTGCTCCACCGGCAACATCCACCCGGGGAACCGGTAGCCCGCGAGCGCCAGCTGGCGGTCGTGCACGAAGATGTCGTGGCTCAACCGGTGCTGGCCGGTGAGCCGGTTGCGGTCGATGCGCTGGATGCGTTCGAGGAAATCACGCTCGCGCGCCTCGGCCGCGGCGCGGTATTGGGCGGACATGAAGTCCGGCAACTGGTCGTTGTAGCGCAGGTCGCCCAGTGCGGTGGCGAACACCGGATTGGCCTTGAGCTGGGCCTGGTGCCATTGCTCCAGCAGCGCATCGAGCTCGGCGGCAACCGGTGCCGCCGCCGGAACTTCGTCTGGCGCGGCAGCGCGGGGAAGCGACCGGCTGCAGCCGGACACCACGAGCAGGCAGGTCATCAACAGGACAAGAACTCGCATCGCGGCGGCTTCGCTATCGGGGTGGGACGCTATCTTCGCCCGGGAACGGGCCGCGATGGCAACCCAGGCGCTTTGGCTCCAGCGCGCGGGCTGGCAACGTCGCGGGTATCTCCGGGCGCCGCCGGTGTCGCCCCGAGCCGGAACCGGCACGCGCTGCCACCGCGTACCAGGCACTCCAGATGTTGCACCGGGTACCCGCTGGCCGCCTCCATGAACGCCAGGTCGAAGCGGCAGATCTCCGGATGCGCGCGCGCGAGATCGTGGAACACGCAGTTGTAGGCCTCGATCTGGGTCTCGCCATCGCGGCGCGTCGCCTGGGCCTCGTAACCGAGCGCCTGCAGTTGCACGGCAAGCGTGGCGGCGGCGTCGTCGCTGTCGCCCGCGGTGGTGGTGCCCGCCGCGGTGCGTCCGAGTTCGCGCCCCATTTCCATCAGCATCGCCTGCACCTGGGCCGGCCCCGCATCGGCGTACAGCCGCTCGAGCACCTTGGTCGCGATCAGTCCGTAGTTGCGCGGAAACAGGTCGCGGCCTGCGGGCGTCAGCAAGTAGCGCGCCTGCGGCCGGCCGCCGCTGGGACGCGCGACGCCGTGGCTCACCAGTCCGCCGGCGATCAGCGCGGTGAGGTGTTGCCTCACCGCGTTGTGGCTGACGCGCAGGGCCTGGCACAGGTCCTCGACCCCCAGCCCCTGGGCGGCCGGCAACAGTGCCCGCAGCAGCTTCTGCTGGGTAGGGCCGAACCGTTGCAGGCCGCTCATCGACTCAGCTTGCCTTGTCCGGGAACTGCGTGGCGATCGCCCCGGCGAGCGCATCGGCGATCACGTCCATGTGCGCCTGCATCGCGCTCCAGGTCTGCGCCTCGGCGGCCATGTCGCCGGCCATGATCTGCTGCGTCTGCGCGGCGTGGTGGCCGCCGTGGGCGACCAGCAGCCCGCGCACCGCATCGGCCGCCAGGTTCGGGTTGGCGCCGGCAAGGAACGTGGCGATCTCGCCGGCATTCGCGACGAGTTCGCCGAGCGCCTGTTGCGCCCCAGCCGCGTCGCCGCGCCGGTTGGCATCGGTCAGCGCCTTGACTCCGCCCCAATGCCCGCCGAGCAGTTCCAGCATCTTTTTCCCGGCCGGGGCACCGTAAAAGCTGGCGACCGCATCGGCGATCGCGGTGGCATTGGTCACCACGTCCTGCTCGGCGCGCGCGGCGGCCGCCGCGTCGCCGGCCTTGACCGCCAGCGCGTAGTTGCGGGTTTCAACCACGTGGCCGTGCCACAGCCCGCGCAGGGCGGCCTGCAGCTTCGGCGCCGCCGGCGTCGCCGGCGCGACGGCGGCATGGTCCGAAGCGGCGGCGGCAGTCGTGCCCAGGGACTGGGCGTGGGCTTCCGGCGGCGATGCATTGCAGGCGATGCCGGAGATGGCGAGGGCAACGGCGATCGTGAGCAATATCGGTTTCATGGTGGAACTCCTGCGGTCAGCCGCAAAGTCGCGGCAACCGCAGCGTGACCGGCCGCCACAATAACTCAATCCACCTATGTGTAAAGACCTCGCCATGTCGTCTTGCCGGGTATCTGGTCACGCCGGTGCGCGCGACAGCGCTGCCAGGCCACCGGCGCCGGCACGCGGGCACGCAGGGGGTTCGGGAGCAACCAAGCAGCCACGGCCGACCAGGCAACCAGTGCGATCCCGGCTTTGCCACGGTCCATCAGGACGGCACCGGATGCACGGTGCATGCATCAGCGCGCGGCGCAGCCACGAAGGACCGCCGCGCGAAAACCCTGCGCAATTGCGCTCGCGCTACGTGGGCTTGCGGTGCCAGCGCCCGTCGTCGCCTTTCTCGTAGCTGTGCTTGACCGCTGCCCATGCGACCTTGTGCGCGGTTTCTTCGCGCGAGGCATCGCCGCGTCGCTCGGCAGGGTCCTCGTATTCGTCCCAGGCGCTGTTGAACGCTTCCTTGTAGATCTCCTGCGCGTGCCTGGGGACGTTGTCGCGCACCGACTCGGGCAGCTCGCTGATGACCTTGTATGGCATCGCCGTCCCTCCAATGTTGCATCGCCGTGCGGGCAGCTTCGGGGAATCTCCGTAGCAGCCACGTGAGTCCAGGCGCCCGAGGAGACCAGCATTCGACACGGACAGACAACGCCGATTCGCAGCGGGGTTGGCGACCGGCGTGATCATCCGTCACGGCATCAAGCTCGCCGCCATGCCATCGTTCGCCGCACATGACGCGGTGGCACTGCGCGATATCGCCGGGTTCGCAGACCGGCTGCCGGGGATGACGCCGGCACCCAGCGGGACGGTGGAGACACCGGACGCGAGCCGCCGGCTAGTGGAACACCCTGAGTTTTCCGAAGGAGCATTGACCGATGCAGACGTCCTACTGGCGCTTCGCCGCGATGATCGCCACCTCCACCGTGGTGATGTTCGGGCTCATGTACCTCAATACCTACTCGCTCGACCACGTGCTGTGGAGCCAGACGCGGGCGTGGATGGCGGTGCTGATGGGCGCGACCATGGCCATCATCATGCTTGGCTACATGCTGGGGATGTACAAGAACCGCAAGCTCAACGTCGCGATCTTCACCGGCAGCGCGATCGTATTCGCAGCGTGCCTGTGGCTGGTTCGCAGCCAGGCCACCGTGAGCGGTCTGGACTACATGAAGGCGATGGTGCCGCATCACTCGATCGCGGTCCTGACCAGCAGCCGCGCGCAGATCACCGATCCCCGCGTGCGCAAGCTGGCCGACGAGATCATCGCGGCACAACGACGCGAGATCGCCGAGATGAAGTACCTGATCGACCAGCTCGAGGCCGGGGACGGCCAGGTCGACGCGCTGCACGAAGCCGCGACGCAGACACGCGTGGTCCCGGCGCGCGAGGCGATCACCACCGCGAGCGTCGCGATGACCGACCTGGGCGAACTCGACGAAGCCGAGATCGAGCGCGTGCTTGGCCGTGGCCCGCGCTGTGGCTTCAGCTATTCGCGCGACGCCGGGCCGGTGCTGGCCGCATCCATGACCACCGACGCAAGCGGCGTCGGCAAGGGCGTAATCAAGCTGCACGGCCTGCTGGTGGAGGCCACGTCGCGGCCCACGGCCGCGACCCAATCCTCCGCCGGCGGCGTCACCGTGTCCGCCGAGGGCCTGCAGGTGGTGGTCGAACCCAAGGCCGATGGCGCCGGGAGCGCGCAGGGCAGCTCCGTGCGCGAAGCGAACGCGCGCCTGCACCTGGATGCCGGCCTGAGCGTCGGCTACAGCGGGTTCTACCAATGCGGTTCCGGCGACGGCTTGGCCCGTTAATCCGTTGCAGGTGCCGGCGCCGATCCCCGCGACCCGCGCTGGTCGCCGCTAACCGCCAGCTTGCCGGTGGACGGCGTCGGCAGGATGTGGCGGCGGCGGCGGGATGAGTGGCAGGCGGATGATGAATTCAGCGCCTCTGCCCGGCTGGCCCGAACTGTAGACGCTGACATCGCCGTGGTGCAGGGCGACGATCTGCCGCACCAGGCTGAGGCCCAGTCCCAGCCCGCCGTGCGGATCCGACAACTCCTGATCGCCCTGCACGAACAGGTTGAAGATGTTGTCTATCTGCTGTGGCGGAATTCCCGGCCCGTTGTCGCACACGCTGATCGCGGCGTGGCCGGCTTCGCGGCGCAGCGTCAGGGTGATGTCACCACTGGCAGGAGTGAATTTCGATGCATTGTTCAGCAGGTTGGTGAACACCTGCAGCAGGCGCGCACGGTCGCCGGACACCCACACCTCCTCTTCGGGCAGCACCAGCACGCAGCGGTGACCCTTGAGTCGCACCAGCGGCGCCACCGCCTCCATCGCGTACGGGAGCATCCGGGCAAGCTCGACCGGCTGGATCGCCAGATGGATCTTGCCGCTGGTGATGCGGCCGACATCCAGCAGGTCGTCGATCAGTCGCGTGAGCTGCTGCACTTGCCGGTCGATGACATCCCGGCAGACCCGCAGGCGCTCGGGAACGTGCGGTTCCAGCTGCATGATCGAGACTGAATTCATGATCGGCGCCAGCGGATTGCGCAATTCGTGACCCAGCATCGCCAGGAAGGTGGTGATGCGCCGGCCTTCGTCCTCCAGCGCACTGACGCGTCGCCGGTCGGTCAGGTCGCGGGTGACCTTGGCGAAACCGAGGTGATGCCCGCGATCATCGTGCAGCGGGGTGATCACGACGCTGGCCCAGAACCGGCTGCCGTCCTTGCGCAGGCGCCAGCCCTCGTCCTCGGACCGGCCCTCGCGCAATGCCTGCTCGAGTTCCCGGTCGGGAAATCCCGATGCCGCCACCTCCGGTGGATAGAACACCGAGAAGTGCCTGCCGATGATTTCCGATGCCTGGTAGCCCTTGTTCACCTGCGCACCGATGTTCCAGCTGGCGACATTCCCGAGCGGGTCGAGCATGAAGATGGCGTAGTCGCGGACGCTTTCGACCAGCAAGCGGAAGCGCTCCTCGCTGCGCCGCAGCAGCTCTTCGTGCTCGCGCCGCGCGGTGAGGTCGCGGGTTATCTTCGAATAGCCCCGAAGGGTGCCGTCGCGATCGAACAGTGCGGTGATCACCACGTTGGCCCAGAACCGCGAGCCGTCCTTGCGCAGGCGCCAGCCTTCGTCTTCGTAGCGGCCGGTCGCGCGCGCGCCCTCCAGTTCGCGCGCGGGCAAGTCGCGGGCCTGGGCATCGGCCGGATAGAACAGCGAAAAATGCCGCCCGATCACCTCGTGGGGCTCATAGCCCTTGATCAGGCGCGCGCCGGCGTTCCAGGTGCGGATGCGGCCCATCGGATCGAGCAGGAAGATGCCGTAGTCGGTCACCGACTCGACCATCAGGCGAAACAGGTCGTCGCCGAATTCGGGGTCCCGGGCGGTCAATGCCAGCGATGTTTCCTCGATTCCCACCGTGCTCTATCACCAGCTGTGAGCCAACGGGGCCCGTAATGACGCGACAGTAACGCTATGGGTGGGTGGGTGGCGTCACGAACGGTCCACGCCCGAGCGGAAGTCGGGGGGCCGCAGCATAGGCCGCAGACGCGATGCGCCGGACGCGACCTGGCATGCAGCCCCGGGTGCCGCTACTGTCTGCGCGGCAGTCGCCAGTCAGGACGGACGAAGTGGCAGGTGTAGCCCTCGGGGTAGCGCTTGAGATAATCCTGGTGCTCGGGCTCGGCCTCCCAGAAATCGCCCACCGGCGCCACTTGGGTGACCACCTTGCCGGGCCATATCCCGGAAGCATCCACGTCGGCGATGGTGTCCTGCGCGATCGCGCGCTGCTCAGGCGAGGTGATGAAGATCGCCGACCGGTAGGAACTGCCGCGGTCGTTGCCCTGCCGGTCCGGCGTCGACGGATCGTGGATCTGGAAGAAGAACTCCAGCAGCTCGCGGTAGGTCAACCGCGCTGGATCGAAGATGATCTCGATCGCTTCGGCATGGCTGCCGTGGTGTCGATAGGTCGCGTTGGGCACGTCGCCGCCGATGTAGCCGACGCGCGTGGAGATCACGCCGTCAATGCGGCGAATCAGGTCCTTCATGCCCCAGAAGCAGCC
>DATHRJ010000233.1:0-14210 GCA_035465455.1 Lysobacter sp. | reverse complement strand
TGCGGATCAGCGAGTGGAAGCGCCACCCGGCCGCGCCCGGGCCGACGGTGTCGCGGCGCGCGTTCGGCCGCGAGCGGCGCTCCCCGATCAGCAGCGGCTCCCGCGCCTGATACGGGCTCAAAAAAAACGCCACCCTGGGGTGGCGTTTTTTTATCGGTGGAAGCGACCGCGGGCGATCAGTTGTCGAGCGCGGACTTCTCGCCGGCGAACGGATTCAGCTTGCGCAGGTTGCTGGGGTAGTCGGGCCAGTCGCCGGTCAGGTACGGGTGGTTCGGGGCATTCTGCTGCAGCACCCGGCGCGCATCGGCGGCGAGGGTCTCGTTGCCCAGACCGGTGTAGGCCGCCGCCAGCGTCGCCACGGCGTCGTTCTGGTGCGAGCTTTCCGGGTAGGTCTCGAGCAGGTACTTGGCGCGGTCGGCCGCGGCCACGTACGCGGTGCGGCGCAGGTAGTACAGCGCGGTGTCGAGTTCGTGGCGCGCGAACATGTCGCGCAGCTCGGCCATGCGTTGGCGCGCGTCGGCGGCGTAGCGGCTGCTCGGGTAGCGTTCGGCTACGATCGAGAAGTCGTTGTAGGCCTGCATCGGGGTGGCCAGGTCACGCCGGCTGGCGTCCAGCTTCCATACCCGCTGCAGGAACACCGCGTCACGCGAAGAGTTCACCAGCCCGCGCAGGTAATACAGGTAGGCGATGTTGCGGTGGGTCGGGTAGGTACGGATGAAGCGGTCGATGCTGCTGATCGCGTCCTCGTGCTTGCCGGCCTTGTACTGGGCATAGGCGGTTTCGATCAGTGCCTGCTCGGTGTACTCGCCGTACGGATACTGCGCGACCAGCCGCTTGAAGGTGGCCTCGGCGGCCGACCAGTTGCCGCGGGTCATGGAGGTATGGGCCTTCTCGTAAAGCTGCTCGACCGGGACGCCTTCATCGGCGGTACCGTCTTTTTTCATCAGGCCGCCGATCCGGGCGCAACCGCTGGTGGCGAAAATCGCGACCAGCAGCAAGGCGATCAGCTTGGCGTTCATCTTGGCGTTCACACCGGAACGGGGACGCAGGGAGGCGAAACGTGAGGTCATGATCGGGGTCGACGGGCGCCTGGGGCACGAAGCGCCGATAATAGCAGTCCGCGCGCCGCGCCCCTTAATCCTGGCCCACCCTTGCCGAACCCGATGACCGAACCCGCCACCCCCCTGCTGACCACCATCCCCGAGACCGCCGCCGGGCGCCGTTTCGATGCGGTGCTTGCCGAGCTGTTCCCGGCCTACTCGCGCTCGCGCCTGGCCGAATGGATCAAGTCCGGCGATGCGCTGCTGGACGGCCGCCAGGTGCGTCCGCGCGATCCGGTGCACGGCGGCGAGAGCGTCAGCCTGTCGGTGGTGCTGGACGTGCAGACCCTGTCGGAGCCCGAAGACATCGCGCTGGACGTGCTGTTCGAGGACGAGCACGTGATCGTGATCGACAAGCCGGCCGGGCTGGTGGTGCATCCGGGCGCGGGCAACCCGAGCGGGACCCTGGTCAACGCGCTGCTGCATCGCGATCCATCGATGAACGCGCTGCCGCGTGCCGGCATCGTGCATCGCCTCGACAAGGACACCTCCGGGGTCATGGTGGTCGCACGCAACCTGCCGGCGCACACCGCGCTGGTGGCGCAGTTGTCATCGCGCGAGGTGCACCGCCAGTACCTGGCGGTGGTGGTGGGCGCGCTGGTCTCCGGCGGCACCGCCAACCTGGCGATCGATCGCCACCCGCGCGACCGCATCCGCATGGCGGTGCGCGACGACGGCCGCGACGCAGTGACGCATTACCGCCTGCGCGAGCGCTTCCGCGCGCACACGCTGCTGGAGTGCCGCCTGGAGACCGGCCGCACCCACCAGATCCGCGTGCACATGGCGCACCTCAAGCACCCGATCCTCGGCGATCCGATCTACGGCGGTTCGCTGAAGCTGCCCAAGGGCGCCAGCACCGAACTGATCGAGACCCTGCGCGGCTTCAAGCGCCAGGCGCTGCACGCCGAGACCCTGGAGTTCAAGCATCCGCTGACCGGCGAGCCGGTGCGCTGCAGCGCGCCGATGCCGGCCGACATGCAGCACCTGGTCGCGGTGCTGCGCGCCGACAGCCTCGCCGCGGCCGAGAAGGCCCGCTAGGCAATGGCGGCGGCGTGGCTCGACGCCGACTGGCCCGCGCCGCGACCGGTGCGCGCATTCACCACCTTGCGCCACGGACTGGGCGAATCGGCCGCGCCGTTCGACCGCTTCAACCTCGGCAACCGCAACGCCGCCGGGGGCGATGATCCGGAGGTCGTCGCGCGCAACCGTGCGCTGCTGGTCGAGCACGCCCGCCTGCCATCGCCGCCGCACTGGTTGCGGCAGGTCCATGGCGTCGGCGTGCGCCGGTTCGATGCCGGGACCGGTGACACCGTTGACGCGGAACCCGAAGCCGATGCCGCGGTGACGTCCACCCCCGGCAGCGTGCTCGCGATCCTCACCGCCGACTGCCTGCCGGTGCTGCTGTGCGCCGATGACGGCAGCGAAGTGGCCGCCGCGCACGCCGGCTGGCGCGGCCTGGCCGCGGGCGTGATCGAGGCGACGATCGCGGCGATGGCTACGCCACCGGCGCGGCTCATGGCGTGGCTCGGGCCGGCGGCGGGGCCGCAGCAGTACGAGGTCGGGGTCGAGGTCTTTGATGCGTTCGTGGCGCCGGACTGGACCGCGGGCAGCGCATTCACGAGCACCCGCCCGGGGCACTGGCGGGTCGACCTGTACGCGCTGGCGCGGCGTCGCCTGTGCGCGGCCGGAGTGTCGCCCGGGCGCATCCACGGCGGTGGCCTGTGCACGATCGCCGACCCGCAGCGGTTCTATTCGCATCGCCGCGACCGGCGCACGGGGCGGATGGCTTCGTTGGTCTGGATCGGGGATTGAGCGCAGTTTCCGGGGATTCGGCGTGCGGCCGGTGGATCAGCGAAGGTACCGGGTGCGCTGCGCTTACCCGGCCTACGCTCCACCGCTAGACCACCACCGCACCCGCCGCACCGCGCGGCCGCAGGCGGCGGTCGCTCTCGCGCAGTGCGGTCAGGAAGTCGCTGCGCCACTTGACGATGTCGTGGACCAGCAGGTGGTTCATCATCGCCCGCCAGCGCTCCTTGCGTTCCTCCAGCGGCATTTCGGTGGCGGTCGCGATCGCCGCGGCGACGCCGTCGAGGTCGTACGGATTGACCAGCAGCGCGGTGTCGAGCTCGCGCGCGGCGCCGGCGAAGATCGACAGGATCAGCACGCCTGGGTCTTTCGGGTCCTGGGAGGCGACGTACTCCTTCGCGACCAGGTTCATGCCGTCGCGCAATGGCGTCACCAGCGCGACCTGGGCGAGCCGGTAGTAGCCGGTCAACGACGCGTGCGGATAGTTGCGGTTGACGTAGCGCATCGGGGTCCAGTCCGGATCGGCGTGGCCGCCGTTGATGTGGCCGGCCAGCCGCTCCAGTTCGTTGCGCAGCGCCTGGTATTCGTCGACCTCGCCGCGCGACACCGGCGCGATCTGCAGGTAGGTCAGCCGGCCCAGTTGCTCGGGGTATTGCTCCAGGTAGCGCTCGAACGCGAGGAAGCGCTCCGGCAGGCCCTTGGAATAGTCCAGGCGGTCGACCCCGATCGCCAGCAGCCGGTTGGACAGGCTGGTCGCCAGGCGCCGGACACTCGGTTTGTTGACCGCGTTGGCGGCCTGCTCGGCAATGCCCCGGGTGTCGATGCTGATCGGGAACGCGCCCGCGCACAGGCGCCGCCCGGCCGGCGTCTCCAGCACGCCGTCGCTGATCACCCGGCCACGGCCGAACAGGCGCACGTAGTCCTGGAATCGCTCCAGGTCGCGATCGGTCTGGAACCCGACCAGGTCGTAGGCCGACAAGCCCTCGAACAACTGCTTGTGCTGTGGCAGCGCGGCCAGCAGGTCCGATGACGGCATCGGTACGTGCAGGAAGAATCCCATGCGGCAGCGAACGCCGTACTCGCGCAGCAGGCTCGCCAGAGGGATCAGGTGGTAGTCGTGGATCCAGACCAGGTCGTCTTCGCGCAGCAGCGCGGACAGCTTTTCGGCGAACAGCGCGTTGACCCGCTGGTAGGCCGCGTAGGTCTCGCGGCTGTAGTCGACCAGGTCGACGCGGAAATGCAACAGCGGCCACAGCGTGCGGTTGGCGAAGCCGTTGTAGTAGTCGTCGTGGTCGCGCTGCGACAGGTCCATGGTCACGTATTGCACGTTGCCGGCGGTGTGCTCGTGGGTGCGTCCGGAATGCTTGCCGTCGATGCGGCCGCTCCAGCCGAACCACAGCCCGCCCGATTCCTCCAGCGCCGCATCCAGGGCCAGCGCCAAGCCGCCGGCGCGGGACTCGCCCGGAAGGGCGACGCGGTTGGACACGACGACCAGGCGGCTCATGCGCCGCCTGCGGTCCCCGTGGCGCCACATCCGTGCCACAGGTGCGTCATCGGATATCCCACTACGATCATGTGGCCTCCTGCCACGGCCGGCTCAGGCGCATGGCGGCGCTGATCAGGCCCACGTGCGAATAGGTCTGGGGGAAATTTCCCCAAGGCTCTCCATCTTCGAACGCGAGATCCTCCGACAGCAGGCCGAGCGGGTTGCGCTTGGCCAGCACGCGCTCGAACAGCGCACGGGCTTCCTCGATGCGGCCGATCGAGGCCAAGGCATCGATGTACCAGAACGTGCAGATCGTGAAACTGGTCTCCGGCACCCCGAAATCGTCGGGCGCGACGTAGCGGAACAACCCGTCGCCGCGGCGAAGGTCGCGTCCGACCGCCTCGATCGTGGCGACGAAGCGCGGGTCATCGGGTGCGACGAAACCCAGGTCGGCCAGCAGCAGCAGCGAAGCGTCGAGCCGGTGCCCGCCGAATGCGTCGACGTAATGCCCGCGCTGGCTGTCGAAGGACTCCTGGTTGATCCGCGCCTGGATGCTGTCGGCGCGCTCGCGCCAGTAGCGCACGCGGTCGGGCAGGCGCAGTTGCGCCGCGATCTTGGCCAGCCGGTCGCAGGCCGCCCAGCACATCACGCTGGAATAGGTATGCACCTCGGTGCGCCCGCGGAACTCCCACAGCCCGGCATCGGGCTGGTCGTGCAGCGCGAAGGCGTGCTCGCCGAGCGGTTCCAGCCGCTCGAACATGTCGACGTCGCCCGGATTGGCCAGACGCTGGTCGAAGAACAGCTGGGTCGATGCCAGCACCACGCTGCCGTAGACGTCGTGCTGCTTCTGCAGCCACGCCAGGTTGCCGCGCCGCACCGGGCCCATGCCGCGGTAGCCGGCCAGCGACGGCACCTCGTCCTCGGCCAGGCGGCTCTCGAACGCAATGCCGTACAGCGGCTGCAGGCCCTCGACGCTGGAGGCGATGTTGGACACGTAGCGCAGGTAATGCTCCATCGTGCGCGTGGCGCCGAGCCGGTTGAGCGCGCGCACCACGAACGCGGAATCGCGCAGCCAGCAGTAGCGGTAGTCCCAGTTGCGCGCCGTGTGCGGGGCTTCCGGGATCGAAGTCGTCACCGCCGCCACGATCGCGCCGGTCTCGTCGTACTGGCACAGCTTGAGCGTGATCGCGCTGCGGATCACCGCGTCCTGCCAGTCCAGCGGAATCGACAGCAGGCGCACCCAGTCGCGCCAGTAACCGGTCGTGCGCTCCTCGGCGTGGCGCGCGAACGCGGCGACCGGCTGGGTCAGGGTCTCGTCGGGGCCAAGGATGAAGTGCAGCTCGCGATCGAGCACGAACGGCAGCGCCTCGCGCACCAGCCGCACCGGCGCATCGCAGGTCAGGCGCAGGGTGAACTCGGGCATCACGTAGCGGATGTGGTTGCTGCCCCAGGTGATCTCCGGCTGGCGCTGGCCGTAGTCGGCCAGCGGCCGCAGCCGCACGCGGATGCGCGGATGGCCCTGCAGCGGCCGCACCCGCCGAATAAGCATCACCGGCCGGTAGAAGCGCTCGTGCTGCTCCCAGCGCGGGGCGAAATCGATGATCTCGATCGCGCCGCCGTGGCTGTCGCGCAGCACCGTGCGCAGCAGCGCGGTATTGGTGACGTAGTGCTGCTCGCTGCCGGCGCAGTCCTCCAGTTCGATCGCGAAGTCGCCGCCCTCGTGCTGCGTGGGCGACAGCAGCGCGCAGAAGGTGGGGTCGCCGTCGAACGCGGGCACGCAGCCCCACACGATGCGGGCGCGGGCGTCGACCAGTGCGGCGATGCTGCCGTTGCCGATCAGCCCGAGATCGAGGTCGTGGCTCATGCGGCGGCACCCGACGCTGCTTCGGGCTGCGGCGCCCGGGCCGCGGCCAGCAGCCACGCGCGCACCGCATCGGGATCGCGCAGGCCGTGGCGCGCGACCGAGGGCTGGCGATCGCCGACCAGCACCGCGACGCCGCCGCGCGCGAGCACGATCTCGAAGCCGTGCTCGTCGGTGTGGTCGTCGCCGATGAACACCGGCCGTCGCGCGCGGAACGGTTCGGCCTCCAGCATCGCGTCGATCGCCGCGCCCTTGTCGGCGCCGGCCGGGCGCAGTTCGATCACCTGGTTGCCGGGCTGCAGCCGATAATCGGGCAGCGACGGCAATGCGGCATCGGCGAGCGCCCGCAGCGCCGACGCGGCCTCGGGATTGCCGCGCCAGTGCAGGGCCAGCGTGGGCCCCTTGTCCTCGACCAGGGCACCGGGGAATCGCGCCACCACGGCCTCGGCGTCGTCGCGCAGTCGCCGCAGCGGCTCCGGTGCAATCGCCGCCGGCATCGCGGCATCGGCGCCGCGTCGCTGCAGCCCGTGCAGCCCGGCGGCAGCCAACTGCAGCGGCGCGAACAGCGCGTCGAGCTGTTCCAGCGTGCGCCCGCTGACCAGGGCGATGGCGCCGTCGAGCTGGCGTTGCAGCGACGCCAGCGCATCCAGCAGCTGTGGCGCCACGTGCACCGCATCGGGCGCGTCGGCGAAGTCCAGCAGGGTGCCATCGACATCCAGGAACAGCGCCCAATCGGGCGCGAACGGCGGCGGCGCGGGGAGCAGGTTGGTTCCGGCCATCCACGCATTGTGGTGACGGCCTTGTAACGATCCGGTGGAGGGGCGCGTGGTAGCGCTGGCGTGCCGGCTCTACGGCGCCATCCAGGGTGTGCCGCGTCGCATGCGCGGCTCCCGGTGATCCTGGTGTGCGCGGACGCGGCAAGCGTGCCGATCTTGAACCCGGCGCGCTGCAGCCGCATGTTCAGGTGATCCCGGCGCCGCAGCCGGCTCCGCTATCGAGGAATTCCCGCATGCGCATGGACAAGCTCACCTCGCGCTTCCAGCAGGCCCTGGCCGACGCGCAGTCGCTGGCGGTGGGGCGCGACCACAACGTCATCGAGCCGGCGCACCTGCTGGCGGCATTGATCGACCAGAGCGGCGGCAGCACCAAGCCGCTGCTGTCGCAGGCCGGCATCAACGTGCCGCTGCTGCGCGAGCGCCTGGGCGAGGCGCTGGAGAAACTGCCGCAGGTGTCCGGACAGGCCGGGCAGGTATCGATCGGCAACGATCTGTCGCGGCTGCTCAACGTCACCGACAAGCTGGCCCAGCAGCGCGGCGATGCGTTCATCGCCAGCGAGCTGTTCGTGCTGGCCGCGCTCGACGATGGCGGCGATGCCGGGCGGGCGCTCAAGGCCGCCGGCGCGAACAA
This sequence comes from Lysobacter sp., assembly GCA_035465455.1. Taxonomy (GTDB): domain Bacteria; phylum Pseudomonadota; class Gammaproteobacteria; order Xanthomonadales; family Xanthomonadaceae; genus Lysobacter_K. The sequence goes on along the minus strand of DATHRJ010000233.1, from coordinate 6,550 downwards.
GGCCCGCCTCGAGGCGGCGATCGAGAAGATCCGCGGAGGCGAGACCGTGCAGTCCGAGAATGCCGAGGAGCAGCGCCAGGCGCTGGAGAAATACACCATCGACCTCACCGAGCGCGCCGAGAAGGGCAAGCTGGACCCGGTGATCGGCCGCGACGAGGAGATCCGCCGCACGATCCAGGTGCTGCAGCGCCGCACCAAGAACAACCCGGTGCTGATCGGCGAGCCCGGCGTCGGCAAGACCGCGATCGTCGAGGGCCTGGCCCAGCGCATCGTCAACAACGAGGTACCCGAAGGCCTGCGTGGCCGCCGCGTGCTGTCGCTCGACATGGGTTCGCTGATCGCCGGGGCCAAGTTCCGCGGCGAGTTCGAGGAGCGCATGAAGGCGGTGCTCAGCGACCTGGCCAAGCAGGAAGGCAACGTCATCCTGTTCATCGATGAGCTGCACACCGTGGTCGGTGCCGGCAAGGCCGAGGGCTCGATGGACGCCGGCAACATGCTCAAGCCGGCGCTCGCGCGCGGCGAACTGCACACGATCGGCGCGACCACGCTGGACGAATACCGCAAGTACGTCGAGAAGGACGCCGCACTGGAGCGCCGCTTCCAGAAGGTGCTGGTCGAGGAGCCCAGCGTCGAGGACACGATCGCGATCCTGCGCGGGCTCAAGGAGCGCTACGCGGTGCACCACGGCGTGGAGATCACCGACCCGGCGATCGTTGCCGCGGCCACCCTGAGCCATCGCTACATCGCCGACCGCCAGCTGCCCGACAAGGCGATCGACCTCATGGACGAGGCCGCCAGCCGCATCCGCATGGAGATCGATTCCAAGCCCGAGGAGCTCGACCGCAAGGAGCGCCGGTTGATCCAGCTCAAGATCCAGCGCGAGGCGCTCAAGAAGGAGAAGGACGCCGAGAGCCGGCAGCGACTGGCCGACCTGGAAGCGGAGATCGCCACGCTGGAGCGCGAGTTCAACGACCTGGAGGAAGTGTGGAAGGCCGAGAAGGCCACGCTGCAGGGCGCGACCCGGATCAAGGAGCAGATCGAGCAGGGCAAGCTCGAGCTGGAGGCCGCGCAGCGCAGCCAGGACTACGCGCGCATGAGCGAACTGCAGTACGGCACGCTGCCGGAACTGGAGAAGCAGTTGAAGGCGGCGCAGGAAGTGGAGACCAAGGGCTTCACCCTGCTGCAGGACAAGGTCACCGCCGAGGAGATCGCCCAGGTGGTGTCGCGCTGGACCGGCATCCCGGTCAGCAAGATGCTCGAGGGCGAGCGCGAGAAGCTGCTGCAGATGGAGTCGCACCTGCACAGCCGCGTGGTCGGCCAGGACGAGGCGGTCAAGGTCGTGGCCGACGCGGTGCGCCGCTCGCGCGCCGGCCTGTCGGACCCGAACCGGCCGTCGGGCTCGTTCCTGTTCCTGGGTCCGACCGGCGTCGGCAAGACCGAGCTGTGCAAGGCGCTGGCCGAGTTCCTGTTCGACTCGACCGACGCGATGGTGCGCATCGACATGAGCGAGTTCATGGAGAAGCACGCGGTCAGCCGCCTGGTCGGCGCGCCGCCGGGCTACGTCGGCTACGAGGAAGGCGGGTACTTGACCGAGGCGGTGCGGCGCCGGCCGTACAGCGTGATCCTGCTGGACGAGGTCGAGAAGGCGCACCAGGACGTGTTCAACATCCTGCTGCAGGTGCTCGACGACGGCCGCCTGACCGACGGCCAGGGGCGCACGGTCGACTTCCGCAACACCGTGATCGTGATGACCTCCAACCTCGGCTCGCAGATGATCCAGGACATGGCCGAGCGTCGTGGCGGGATCGACGACACCCCGGAGGCCTACACCCAGATGAAGGCGGCGGTGATGGGCGTGGTGCAGTCGCACTTCCGTCCGGAGTTCATCAACCGGCTCGACGACATCGTGGTGTTCCACCCGCTCGACAGGGCGCAGATCCGCGAGATCGCCCGCATCCAGCTCACCGGGCTGGAAAAGCGCCTGGCCGAGCGCGGTCTCAAGCTGGCGTTGTCGGACGAGGCGCTGACGCTGCTGGGCGACATCGGCTTCGACCCGGTGTACGGCGCGCGGCCGTTGAAGCGCGCGATCCAGCAGCAGCTGGAGAACCCGCTGGCACAGAAGATTCTTTCCGGCGAGTTCGCCTCAGGCGAGACCATCCATGTCGGTGTCAGCGGTGGCGCGCTGGTGTTCGAGGCACGCCAGGCGGCGTGAGTTCTGCCCGTGCCCCCTCCTCCGAAAACGGGGGAGGGGGCTGGGCGCCAAGGGGCCAGGTCGGCCTTACTTCGCCTCGCCCCACAACTCCTGCAGCCGCTGGTCGCGCCCGCAGTTCCACCGATAGAACTTGTAGCGCACCGGATTCTTCTCGTAGTAGTCCTGGTGGTAGCCCTCGGCCGGATAGAACGTCGAGGCCTCAGTGATCTTCGTCGCGATCGGCTGGTCGAAGCGGCCTGATTGTTCCAGCGCGCGCTTGCTCGCCTCGGCCAGGCGTCGCTGCTCGGCATCGGTGTAGAAGATCTCGCTGCGGTACTGGCTGCCGACGTCGCAGAACTGGCGATCGACCGCCAGCGGATCGATGTTGCGCCAGAACACCTCCAGCAACTTCGCGTACGTCACCTTCGTGGGGTCGTAACGCACCTGCACCGCCTCGGTGTGGCCGGTGCGCCCGGCTGAAACCTGTTCGTAGGTGGGGTTGGCGACGCGGCCGCCGATGTAGCCCGAGGTGGTGGAGATCACCCCGGGCAACTTGTCGTACGGCGGCTCCATGCACCAGAAGCAGCCACCGGCGAAGATCGCCACTGCGGCCTTGTCCGCGGCTGGCTGCTGCGCCGCCGCGTTGCCTTCGCCCTGGGCGCAGGCCGACAGCGTGGCCAGCATCAACAGGACGCCGGCCAGCACCGCACGGTGCGGAACCCAGCGGGTCGTGAGTGGGGGGGTGCGCATGATCAACCTCGCAGTGGGGGAAACGGTTCGCCCTTGGGCACGAAGCGCAGCGCCACGCCGTTGTTGCACCAGCGCTCGCCGCGCGGGGGCGGGCCGTCGTTGAACACGTGGCCCTGGTGGCCGCCGCAGCGCGCGCAGTGGTACTCGGTGCGCGGCCAGATCAGCTTGAAGTCGCGCCGGGTCTTCACCTTGCCGGCGATCGGCTGGGTGAAGCTGGGCCAGCCGGTGCCACTGTCGAACTTGTGGCTGCTGTCGAACAGCGGCAGATGGCAGGCGGCGCAGACGAAGGTGCCGGCGCGATTCTCCTTGTCCAGCGGGCTGCTGCCCGAGGGCTCGGTCGCGTCCTTGAACAGCACCGCGAACGCGGCCGGGCTGACCTTGTCGCGCCAGTAGGCATCGGGACGGTCGATCGGCGCCACGCCGGTAGTGCCGGCGACGGCAACCGCGGATGCGTCGGCGGCGCGTGAGCACGCGGAGACCAGCGGCAGTACCGCCATCGCGGCCAGGCCCTGCAAAACGGTGCGTCGGTTCATGGCATTGCTCCAAAGTACCCTTGATCAGACCGGGTTACAGTCGGATCGTTCCCGATACCGTTGAAACTACGGGTTCCCGGCGTTGCGTCAAGGTGAAAACATGCGAAGGTTCAGCGTGCGGTTCCCATCGCCGTGCAGGGAATTCCAGGCGTGCATCCGCGCGCGCCATCGGGCTCGTATGCACTGGTTGGCCGGCATTCGCCGCGGTGCGGCCGATGCAACGCAGACTGGAGGATCGACATGCAGGGACTGACGAAAACCCGGTGGCGCTGGCTGCTGCTGGCGGTGGTGATCATCATCGTCGCCTGGGCGCTGCAGGCCGGCGCGGCCGACGCGCTGACGCTGGCGAACCTCAAGGCCCGGCAGGCGGACCTCGCCGCCTGGGTGGCCGCGAACCCGTGGCAGGCCGCGGGGATCTTCTTTGCGGCGTACGTCGCGGTCGCCGCGCTGTCGATCCCCGGCGCGGCGGTGATGACGCTTGCGGCGGGAGCGCTGTTCGGCGTGGTCGAGGGCCTGGTGCTGGTGTCGTTCGCGAGCACGATCGGCGCCTGCCTGGCGTTCCTGGCCGCGCGCTTCGTCTTGCGCGACAGCCTGCGCGAGCGCTACGGCGAGCGTCTTCGCAAGATCGATTCCGGGATCGAACGCGACGGTGCGTTCTATCTGTTCACCCTGCGGCTGGTGCCGGTGTTCCCGTTTTTCCTGATCAACCTGCTCGCCGGGCTGACGCCGTTGCGGCTGCGCACGTTCTACTGGGTGAGCCAGCTGGGCATGCTGCCGGGCACGCTGGTGTACGTGTACGCCGGCACCCAGCTGGCGCGGATCGAGTCGCCCGGCGACGTGCTTTCGCCGGGGCTGATCGGCGCCTTCGCACTGCTCGGGTTGCTGCCGCTGCTGATGCGCTGGTTCACGCGCTGGCTCGCCGGGCGTCGCGTGTACCGCGGCCACGCGCGGCCGAAGCGCTTCGACTACAACCTGATCGTGATCGGCGCCGGCTCGGCCGGGCTGGTGTCGGCCTACATCGCCGCGACGGTCAAGGCGAAAGTCGCGCTGATCGAGAAGCACCGCATGGGCGGCGACTGCCTCAACACAGGCTGCGTGCCGTCCAAGGCGCTGCTGCGCACCGCGCGGCTGCTCGCGCAGGCACGCGACAGCCAGCGCTACGGCATCGCCAGCATGTCCGCGCAGTTCGACTTCCGCGACGCGATGGAGCGCGTGCAGGCGGTGATCGCCAGGATCGAGCCGCACGATTCGGTGGAGCGCTATAGCGCGCTTGGGGTCGAGGTCATCCAAGGCGGGGCGCGGATCGTGTCGCCGTGGGAAGTGGAGGTCGACGGCCGCCGCCTCAGTGCGCGCAGCCTGATCCTGGCCACCGGCGCGCGGCCACTGGTGCCGAAGCTGCCGGGGCTGGACGCGGTCGAGTACCTGACCAGCGACACGGTGTGGAACCTGCGCGAATTGCCCAAGCGGCTGCTGGTGCTTGGCGGCGGGCCGATCGGCTGCGAGCTGGCGCAGGCGTTCGCGCGCTTCGGCAGCCAGGTGGTGCAGGTGGAAATGGCGCCGCGGCTGCTGCCGCGCGAGGACGCCGATGCCGCCGAAGAGGTCGCCCGGCAGTTGCGCACCGAGGGCGTGCGGATTGCGACCGGCCACCAGGCACTGCGCATCGAGCGCGTCAACGCCGACGACCCGCCTGCCGCGGGACGCCTGCTGTGCCGGCACGAGGGCGCCGAGGTCGCGTTCGATTTCGATGCGTTGCTGCTCGGGCTGGGCCGCACCGCCAATGTCGAAGGCTTCGGCCTGGAGGAGCTGGGCGTGCGCCTGAGTGAGCGCCGCACGATCGAGGCCGATGCGCTGCTGCGCACCAACTTCCCCAACATCCACGTCTGCGGCGATGCGACCGGGCCGTTCCAGTTCACCCACGTCGCCTCGCACCAGGCCTGGTACGCCGCGGTCAACGCGCTGCTGGCACCGTTCTGGTCGTTCGCGGTCGACTATCGGGTGATCCCGTGGGCGACGTTCACCGAGCCGGAGGTGGCGCGGGTCGGGTTGTCGGAGGACGAAGCCCGCGCGCGAGGGATCCAGGTCGAGGTCACGCGCTACGGCCTGGACGATCTGGACCGCGCGATCGCCGACAGCGCGGACCGTGGCTTCGTCAAGGTGCTGACCGCGCCCGGCAAGGACCGGATCCTCGGCGCGACGATCGTCGGCGAGCACGCCGGCGACCTGCTGGCCGAGTTCGTGCTCGCGATGAAGCACGGCATCGGCCTCAACAAGCTGCTGGGCACGATCCACATCTACCCCACCATGAGCGAGGCCAACAAGTACGTCGCTGGCAACTGGAAGCGCGCGCATGCGCCGCAGGCGGCGCTGCGCTGGGCGCAGCGGTTCTTCGCGTGGCGGCGCGGCTGAAGCTGAGGCAGCCGCCGCCCCCGGGTGGATCGACGACCGCACCCGCGGCTTGCGAAGCGCCGGCGCTGGCCGCAGTTACGCATCAGGCCGGCATCGCCGGCGTGCACCGGCGGCAGGGAGATTGATGGACTTCATCGTTGCCAATGAAGCGTCGTTGCGGCTGGCCAGCTTCGTGCTGGTGCTCGGCGTGCTGCTGTGGTGCGAGCGGCGCTGGCCGTTCCGCGGCGATGCGCGCCCCGCAAGGCGGCAACTGGCCAACATCGGCCTGGTGGTGATCGACACCGCAGTGTTGCGGCTGGCATTCCCGCTGCTGGCGGTGGTGCTGGCGGCGCAGGTGCACGCGCGCGGAGGCGGCTTGTTCGGAATGCTGGCCTGGCCGTCGTGGCTGGAGATCGCGCTGGCGGTGCTGCTGCTGGACCTGGCCATCTATTGGCAGCACCGGATGCTGCACATGGTCCGGTGGCTGTGGCCGCTGCACCGGGTCCACCACAGCGACACCGCATTCGACGTCAGCACGGGCGTGCGTTTCCATCCATTGGAGATCGCATTGTCGATGGGCATCAAGCTCGGGCTGGTGTTCGTGCTTGGTCCGCATCCGGCCGCCGTGGTGATCTTCGAGTTGCTGCTGTCGGCGACCAGCCTGTTCACCCATGCCGACTTCGCCTTGCCT
>DATHRJ010000232.1:0-8041 GCA_035465455.1 Lysobacter sp. | reverse complement strand
TCGAGGAACGATGCACTCTGGATCGCATCGATGGAGTCGGTGATCGCATCGGGCCAGTACATCTGATCCGACCCGTACAGGATCCGCTTCTCGAACCCGGCACCGACGATGTGCTTGAGCGCATCGTGGAACTGCGCGCGCTTGCCACCGGCGCACCGCCTCGCCTGGTCGGGAGTCCGTTCAACCCGTGGCGTGCGCACCCGCAAGCTTGTCGAGCAGCCGGCGCAGGTCCACCAGTTTCACCGGCTTGACGAGGTGATGGTCAAATCCGGCCTCGTGCGCGCGGTCGCGGTCGCCGGCTTGGCCGTAACCGGTCACCGCAACCAATACCGCGTCGGCCGTCTCGGGCATGGCCCGGAGGCGGCGGGCCAGCTCGTACCCGTCCAGGTCCGGCAGCCCGATGTCCAGGAACAGCATCTGCGGTGACTCGCGGCGGGCACGTTCGATCGCGTGGGTCGCGTCGTGCTCGACCGACGCGGTGTGCCCCAGTGCCTCCAGCAGCAGGCACAGCACGTCGGCCACATCGGTGTTGTCGTCGACGACCATCAGGCGCAGCCGCGTGCATGGCACCTGGACCGCACCGGTCGCGTCGGTGCGGGGCTCGGGTTGTTTCGCACCGGCGCCGCGCGGCAGTCGCACCGAGAACGTGCGGGGTTTTGGTTTCGCACCACGTGCGCGAAGGCGAAGCAGGTCGCATCAGCCGAAGGCATGGAAGCGCCGCACTGGATGCGGCGCAACGCACCTGGACGAACGCACGTGGACTATTGCACTCCGCGCATGCTGGCGACGGTATTCAACCCGGCCCACGCGCCAGGGCTCAAGCCGATGCTCGCCAAGCCTCACACCGCCAGCGCGTCCTCCCGCACTACCGCCGCCGGTTCCGGCACCGACCAGCGCGGCAGTTCGATCGTGAACACGCAGCCGGTACCGGGGAGGTCGCGCACCGTGAGGCCGCCATCGTTGGCCTCGACGCTGCGGCGGGCGATCGACAGGCCCAGCCCCACCCCGGTCCTGTTCTCGTCGGACTGCACGAACGGGTGGAACAGACGCTCCGGATCACCGGCAGGCAAGCCGCCGCAGTTGTCTTCCACATCGATCAGGATGCGGTTGGCGACCGCATAGGCGTTGAGTGTCACCTCGCTGCCAGGGTGGGTGAACTTGAACGCATTTTGCAGCAGGTTGCCCACTGCCGAGAACAGCAGGTCGCGATCGGCATCCACTGCCAGCAGGGGGTCGACCCTTGACACCGCCAGCGTGCAGCCGCTGACCTCAGCCTCAAGCTCGCCGGCCAGCCTGATCTCCAGGATGAAGTCGGCCAGCGAGAACAGCGCGTGCTGGGCGGGCATCCCGGCCGTCATCCGGACCTCGGCAAGCGATCGGTCGATCAGGTTGCGCAGGCTGACCAGACTGCGGTCCAGCACCCCGCCGGTGGCGCCGCCGTGGCCGACATTGCCGGACTTGATCACCGCCAGGGCCATGGTCGCCGTGCCGAGGTGGTTGCGCAGCTCGTGTGCGAAATACCCCAGCCGCTCGTTGAGCGAATCGGCCTGCTGGTCGGCCATCTGGAAGTCGCGCTGGTAGGCGAACTCGGTCACCGCGTTGGCGATGGCGTTGTCCAGGCAGCGATTGAACGTGCGGAACTCATCGACCTCGATCGACACGTCCAGCTCGCAGGCCAGGTCCATGATCGCCTGGCACAGGTCGCCATAGTCGTGCACCAGTTCTTCCACGGTGAAGCCGTGCTCCAGCAGCTCGCGGCCGTGTGCCGCGGCACTTTCGCCCATCTCCGACAACATCGGCTTGCCGCCGCCGGAAGGCCCGGAGACCTTGCGGCTACGCATCGGGTTCGGGGTGAGCTCGACCTGCAAGGTCTTGATCAGCTGGTCGAGGAAAATCGTGATCCCGTGCTCGAGCTCGCGCTTCTCGGAACCGGCAACATCGCGGTTGGCGACTTTGGCCCGGCAACGGGCAATCAGCTCGGTGCGGTGCGTGGACAGGAACTGGTGCATCTTCATCACCCCACATTACGCACATGTGTGATCACACATGTGAGTTCGGGTAGCGACCGAGACATTCGCGACCGCTTGACCCTGCCTCTGGTCGGGCGCCGTGCGGCCTGCGCGCACTGATAAGCAACGGCGCCAACGGTTTGGTGAAGGGCGGCAAGACGCGGCCGGTAACTGAACGAGCCGGCGCGCTTGTGGAATGCAACAGCGTTTCCACGCACAGGAGCGCCGATCAGCGTCAATTGCCTGGCGCGTCACCACCGCGATCGTCCACCGGGCCGACCTGCAGCGAGCGCCAGCGGCAAGTTGTACCCGACCACTGCGTGAAGCTGCATCCATCGGAACCGCAAACACGGCGAGGGGTCATCGGCTGCCCCGACGGCTTCAACCCGCCGCGTGCCCCGCATGCTCGTCGAGCAAGCGGCGCAGGTCGGCCAGCTCCACCGGCTTGACGAGATGGTGGTCGAAGCCGGCCTGCCGCGCGCGCTCCCGGTCCCCGGGTTGTCCGTAACCGGTCACCGCGACGAACACCGCATCCGCTGTCGCGGGCATGGCCCTGAGGCGACGGGCCAGCTCGTAGCCGTCCATGCCCGGCAGCCCGATGTCCAGGAACAGCATCTGCGGTGACTCGCGGCGGGCACGTTCGATCGCGTGGGTCGCGTCGTGCTCGACCGACGTGGCGTGCCCCAATGCCTCCAGCAACAGGCACAACACATTCGCCGCATCGACATTGTCGTCCACGACCAACAGGCGCAGCGGCGTGCGTGGCACCTGGACCGCACCGGTCGCGTCGGTGCGGGCCTCGGGTTGTTTCGCACCGGCGCCGCGCGGCAGCCGCACCGAGAACGTGCTGCCCTGCCCCGGCCCTTCGCTATGGGCCGCCGCGGTGCCTCCATGCAACTCCACCAGGCTCTTGACCAGCGCCAGACCCAAGCCAAGCCCGCCCTGGGAGCGATCGGGCGATCGTTCGGCCTGCGCGAACAGGTCGAACACGTGCGGCAACAGTTCAGGGGTCATGCCCAAGCCGTCGTCCTGCACGCGCAATTCCAGCCAGTCCGGTTCGATGTCCAGGCGAACGTCGACATGCCCTTGGCTGGGCGTGTATTTCGCCGCGTTGTTGAGCATGTTGGCGATCACCTGGACCAGCCGCGTGTGGTCGCCGCGCAGGAGCGCGGGCTCGCTCGGGAGCTGCAAGCCCAGGTGCTGCTGCCTGGACTGGATCAGCGGCAGCGCCTGCTCGATCGCGTCGGCCACCACGTCGTGCAGGTCCAGCGGCTCCATTTGCAGGGTGACCAGTCCCCGCGTCACCCGGGACACGTCGAGCAGGTCATCGACGATGCCGGTCATGTGCCCGACCTGGCGACTGATGATCTCGCTCGCCTGGCGGACCAGCGCCGACTCCGGGCCGGCCAGCCGCAGCAGGTCGGCGGCCGAGCTGATCGGCGCCAGTGGATTGCGCAGCTCGTGGGCGAGCATGGCCAGGAATTCGTCCTTGCGCCGGTTCGCGTTGCGCAATTCGCCGGCCGCCCTCACCGAATCAGTGACGTCGTAGCCCTCCACGAATATCCCGTTGACGACACCCATCGCGTTCTTGATCGGCTGATAGACGAAGTCGATGAAGCGCTCCTCCAGTTCGCCCTGGCCGCGCTGCAGCCTGACCGGGACCGCATGGCCGCTGAACGCCTCGCCGGTGGCATACACCTGGTCCAGCAGCTCGAAGAAGCCCTGCCCCTCAAGCTCGGGGAGCGCTTCGCGGAGGGACCTGCCGACCAGGTCGGATTTGCCCACAAGCTGCTGGTACGCGCCATTGGCCAGCTCGAACACGTGGTCGCGGTCACGCAGCACCGCCATCAGGCCCGGCGCCTGCGCGAACAGCAGTTGCAGGCGCGCATTTTCCTCCAGCCGCTCCTGCTGGTTGAGCACATCGGCCGTGGTTTCGTTGACGCAGCAGTACATGCCCGCGATCGCGCCGCTTTCATCGCGCACCGGCGAATAGGAAAACGTGAACCACGCCTGCTCGTCGAAGCCCGTGCGGTTGATCGTCAATGGCAGGTTGGTGTGGAACGAGGCCTGCCCTTCCAGCGCCTGCATGACGATGGGACTGATGTCGCTCCAGACTTCCTGCCAGATGTCCTCGAAACGCCTTCCCAGCGCCAAAGGGTGTTTGCTGCCCAGTATCACGGCGTAGGCATCGTTGTAGAGGAAACCCAGTTGCGGACCCCACGCCACGAACATCGGGAATTTCGAATTCAGGATCAGCCCGACCACCGAACGCAGCGACTGCGGCCACCCGGTGGGAGCGCCAAGGGGAGAGGTCGACCAGTCGTGCGTGCGCATCAGCGCCCCGACCTCTCCGCCGCCCGACAGGAACACGGGTTGATCTTTGTCATTCATGCATGGCGTTCCGGCGGCTTCAAAGGGGATCCGCTGCGCGGACACCGTGGTGATCGGGGCCAATCAATGGCCGATCCATTGTGCAGGGGCCAGCGGCCCGGGCGGATGAAGGCGCAGGCGCGCCTGCCCGCCGCCGGCTCAATGCGCCTCCAGCGCCGCCAGCGTGCGCGTGACCACGCCGGCGAGGTCGGGCGTCCAGCGCAGCACGATCACCAGGTCGTGCTCGCGGTCGACGTAGACGAAGTTGCCGCCGAAGCCCGCGGCCCAGAACGCCGACTCCGGCGCGGCCGGGATCGCGATGCGGCCGGTGTTGAGCCACCACAGGTAGCCGTAATCGGCCTTCGCCGACGACGGCCGGGTGGCCTGGGCGAACCACCCGGCGGGGAGCAGCCGCTGCGTGGCCCACACCCCGTCGCGTTCGACCAGCAGCCCGAAGCGCGCGTGGTCGAGCGTGCTGATGACCATGCCGCCACCGAAATGCCCACCGCCGGAGACCGACTGCATGCGCAATCCGTCCAGGTCGACCCACGAGTTCTCGTAGCCATGCCAGCGCCACGTCGACGACGCGCCAATCGGGTCCATCACCCGGCGCTTGAGCATCTGCGGCAGCGGCTCGCGCACCACCTGCAGCAGCGAATACGCCAGCAGGTTGATGCGCACGTCGTTGTACTTGTAGTGCGTGCCGGGCGCATGCAGCGCACGCTTCGAGGGATCGTCGCCTTCGGGCCGGTCGGCCCAGTCGGCGACCTCCCACAGCGTGCCGCTCCAGTCCGAAGTCTGGTGCAGCAGGTGGGTCCACGTGATCGCGCTGTTGTGCGGCCCCTCGAACCACTCCCCCGGCACGCTGCGCGCGACGGGCTGCTCGAGCGAGGCAATGTGCCCGTCGTCGAGCGCCAGCCCGGCCAGCGTCGACAGGTAACTCTTGACCACGCTGAAGGTCATGTCCGGACGCTCCAGGTCGCCCCACTCGGCGACGATGTAGCCCCCGCGGACCACCACCCCGCTCGCCTGCGCGCGCGGCGTGACCGGTCCCAGGATGCGGTAGTCCGGCTCGCGCTTGCCGTAGGACTCGTTCAACACCACGCGCAGGTCCGAGGGCGCGACCACCGCGGTTTCCTGCGCGTGCGCGACGGCCTCGGCGAGCCGCTTTGCATCGAAGCCCGCCTGCGCCGGCGCGCGCCGCTGCCACTGGTGAGGCGGCGGAACGTAATCGGCAGCCATTGCTGGCGCGAGCAGCGATATCGCGATCAGCACAATGACCAGCCACGGCCGGGATGGCGGCATCAGGGGGCGGTGAAATCGCATGAAGGCAGCCAATGTGGAAGTAGCCGCAGTGTAGCGATGGTCGCGGTGAAGCCCGGCGCCGGGTGCCTGCTTCGTGCCGGGTCCGTGTACTGAGAGGACTCCCGCTGGCGTTGATTTCCAGGCCACAGCGCGCAGTTTCCGATACAGCGCAAGCGCCGCGGGGCGCAACACGAAGTGCACCAGCACGAAGACCGATGGTCGGCCGGACCGGTCCAACCCCGAGGTCATCCCGGAGGCGTTGGAGAAACCGCCCAACGATTCACGTGGCTACCGCAGCGTTCAGCGGGTTAACGCACATCGACGATGCTTGATGCGCGGGCATCAACACTGGCTTCCAGCTCTGTCTGCTGACGCGGAAGGTCGATCGTGAAAACACAACCGCTTCCGGGAATATTCCTGACCCTCAGGTACCCACCGTGTGCCTCCACGCTCGCACGGGCAATGGACAACCCCAATCCGGCACCGGTTCTATCCGCTCTGGTCTGGGTGAATGGCTTGAACATCAACTCCGCATCGCCTTCAGCCAGCCCGCCGCAGCTGTCTTCCACCTCGATGTGGATGCGTTCTGCAGCCGCATACGCACTCAGGGTGACTTCGCCATTTGCATGGCTGAACTTGAACGCATTCTGTAGCAGGTTGCCCAAGGCGGCAGCCAAGAGGTTGCGGTCGCCGGATATCGCAAGCTTGGGATCGACCGTCGCCACGATCAGGACACGGCCCCGGACCTCGGCTTCCAACGACGCGGACAGCTTGGTCTCGGCAATGAAGTCAGCCAGGGAAAATAGACTCTGCTCTACCGTCAATCCCGCTGCGATCTGGGCATCGACCAGCGAGCTGTCAATCAGCGTGCGCATCTGCACGAGGCTGCGATCGAGAACCGCTCCCGTCGAGCCAGAGACCCCCACGTTGCCTCGCCGGATGACGTCGAGCGCCAGGATCGCGGTGGATAGACTGTTGCGCAATTCGTGGGCGAACGAACCCAGTCGCTGGTTCAAGGACCTGTTCTGTTCGTCCGTCTGCATCTGGTCGCGAAGATAGCCAAACTCGCTGACCGACGTGGCGATAGCGTTGTCAAGGCAGCGGTTGAGGGTTCGGAACTCGTCTACGTCAATCGGCGCAGCACGCTCGAAGGCCAGGTCCGTGATCGCCTGGCAAAGATCGCCGTAATCGTGAACAAGCTCCTGGGCGCTGAACCCGTGTTGCTGAAGTTCCCGGCCGTGTCGAGCCGAGGTCTCCGCGATTTCCGATGGCGCGATGACACCACTGGCCGGACCAGACAGCTTGCGACTGAGATCGGTCTCGTTGCTGCCCTCGGCCCGCAGCGTCTCGATCAGCTGGTCAAGGAATACCGAGATTCCGAAGCTCAACTCGCGCTCGAAAACGGCCGGCACGTTTCGCGCCGCTACCTTGGCACGGCAACGCGCAATCAGCTCAGAACGATTGGCACTGAGGAAGTCATCGAGCATTGGCGTATTTTAAAAGAGCCGTGGTGTCGGCTCCGTGAGTACGAGGTATTAATGCTAACGGTCCATTAAGCGACATCCATATCGCCACGCGGAAAACGCGGATCATTGTCGAGCTCGCCTTCGCGCTGCCGGCCTTGTGACGTATTCAGGGCACCGCCACGGATTCAGGAAATGGTGAAGCCCGCGCCCACGCAGGGCGTGTTCAGGGCAGGACGCAGCGCCTCAATGGCTTTTGCCGCAGGCTCAGTCGCCGCCTTCCTCGTACCGCCTCCGGCCCGCCCGGGTCAAGCGCTTGTCAGGTCGCAGATCGCAGCCGTGCGTTGCTTTTTGTCGTGTCCATTCGTCTTGCCCGGGTGTTGGGGAAGCATCGGCTGCTGGCACATTCGGCTCATGTGCCGATTGGCAGGAGGCCGTTGGGGCGCCGCCCCTTTCGCGACTGCTCGTGCCCCCTATACTCGGCAGCGGCAACCGGAGGCAGTCCATGCAGCGCAACCCGATCCCCCGCCTGCGATTGCGCGCGACTTGCATCGCGCTGTCCGTCGCTGCGTTCGCCAGCCCGTTGATGGCGGCAGACGATACCGAAGCGCGCATCGCACGCGACAACCAGGGCTTGCGACCTGCAGTCAGCATCGTGGGCGATGAAACGTGGTCGCTGACGGAGCGCATGCGCCATTACGGTGTGCCGGGCGTGGCGATCACGGTGATCGACGATCACGGCGTGGCGTGGACGCGCGTCCATGGACTGGCCGACCGCGAGACCGGTGCGCCGGTGCGCACCGACACGCTGTTCCAGGCCGCGTCCATCAGCAACCCCGTGGCCGCGGTCGGCGCCATGCGTCTGGTGCAGGATGGCAAGCTCACGCTCGATCA
>DATHRJ010000231.1:0-2955 GCA_035465455.1 Lysobacter sp. | reverse complement strand
CTACCCGGCGTCGCGCATCACCGCGATCTCCAATTCGCGGCCGCAGCGCGAATACATCCAGGCCCAGTGCGCCAGGCGTGGGCTATCCAACGTGCGCGTGGTAACCCAGGACGTGAACACCCTGCGGCTGGACGCATCGCGGTTCGATCGCTGCGTCTCGATCGAGATGTTCGAGCACATGCGCAACTACGAGACCCTGCTCTCGCGCATCGCCGGCTGGCTGCGCCCGGGCGGCAAGCTGTTCGTGCACGTGTTTGCCCATCGCACCGCGATGTACCCGTTCGAGACCCGCGGCGAGGACAACTGGATGGGCCGGCACTTCTTCACCGGCGGGTTGATGCCGGCTTCCGACACGCTCCTGTGGTTCCAGCGCGATCTTCGGATCGAGCAACGCTGGCACGTGGACGGCACCCATTACCAACGCACCGCCAACCACTGGCTGCACAATCAGGACGCACGGCGCGAGGAAACCATGGCGGTGCTGACGGATGCCTACGGCACCGCCGGGGCCGCGCTGTGGTTCCAGCGCTGGCGGATGTTCTGGATGGCCTGCGCCGAGATGTTCGGCTATGCCGACGGGCAGGAGTGGCTGGTCGCGCACTACCGCTTCGCCAAGCCATGATTCCCCATCTGCCTGGAGCCATCACATGCTGTTTCGAATGCTTCTTCTGGTTGGACTGGCAGCGATGACCGCTGCCGGCTGCACCTCCAGCAACGTCAAGCCGATACCGCCGGTCGCGCAACTGGACCTGCCACGCTTCATGGGCGACTGGTACGTGATCGCGCACATCCCGTCGTTTCCGGAACGGCACGCGTTCGATGCCGTCGAGACCTACGAGCTGCGCCCCGACGGCCGCATCCAGACCACGTTCCGCTACCGCAACAAGCGCTTCGATGCGCCATGGAAGACCATGCACCCGGTCGGTACGGTCAAGCCCGGCACCGGCAACGCGGTCTGGGGCATGCAGTTCGTGTGGCCGATCCAGGCCGAGTACGTGGTCGTGCATGTCAACGACGACTACAGCCAGACGATCGTCGGGCGCAGTGCGCGCGACTACGCCTGGATCATGGCGCGCACCCCGCGGATATCGCCGGAAGACTATGCGGCGCACCTGCAGCGGCTACAGGAGCTGGGCTACGAACTCGCCGACCTGCGGGTGGTGCCGCAAAGCGCGGCGCAGGATCTCACTCCAGCGGCGCAGCCATGACCAGCTTGTCGACCGGGTAGCCGCGTTCGCGCGCGCGGATCTTGAGACGCTCGAACAACGCCCGCTCCATGGTCGGGGTGCGCGACAGCACCCAAAGATACTTGTGGCTGGGTCCGCCAACCACCGCCCACCGGTAGTCCGGATCCAGGTCGATCACCCAGTAATCGGCCCAGACCATCGGCAGCCAGGACAGCCAGTCGGGTGCGAAGCGCACCTTCAACTGTCCCGGGTGGCCCTCGACCGGACGTGCGACCCCGATCGATTCGTCGATCGAGCCATCATTGGTGCGGCAGGCATTGCGGACTTCGATCGTGCCGTCCGGCAGCTGCGTGTAGGTCGCGCTGACCTTGTCCACGCATTGGCGCTGGAAGAACATCGGCAGGTGCGCGATCTCGTGCCAGGTGCCGAGGTAGCGCTGCAGGTCGAGCTGCGATACCGGTGCGTTGGCACCGGTGGCGACACCGGTCGCGATGGCGAGATTCAGCAAGGTGGCGTGGAGCATCCGGCGAAATCCATGATCGAAGAGGTCGAGGCTGAAGCCATGGCAGTCGACAACGAGTGATCTCCCGAAAGGCGCTGCGATCCGGGTTCCTCGGCGGACGCTGCATTGGCGTCGGTATTCAGTGGTGTCTGCCCAAAGCGCAGACGGGCTTGCTCAGGTGCGGACGGGCGGCCGGTTGCCAAGCAGCATCCAGCCGCCCAGCAGCAGCGTCGCCAGCAGCGCCAGATCCTGGGTGACGCCGAGCGAGAACGCGGCGACGGAGCCGATCAGGGCCCACAACAACGTCGCCACCAGCACCACCCGGGGCACGGGCGGCCGTGCCATCAGCAGGATGCCGAAGGTGAACATGGTGGTCGGGCAGGGCACGCCGAAGGTCGGTGCTGACGGATATCGGTGTCCGACAAATGCACCAATCAGCGGATAGCCGATCAACGCGAACGCGACCACGAGCACGCCCAGCAGCCTTCTGCCATCCATGCCCGCATGGAACCGAAGGGCGCGGCGATGCACGCCCTGCCAGACGAACGCAGCAGCTCCAAACAGCGAAAGTGCCGCGAACAGTGGCGCTGCGGGATTGATGTCGCGAAAGAATGCCAGGTGGTAAGCAAAGCCCAGCCATGCCCAGAGCAACCCCAGGCCGAGGGACACCACGCGGCCGGCCTTCGGTGGTGCCAACAGCGCCGTTCCCAGCAGAGTGACCGCCACCAGCGTCAGCAGCAGCTGCAGCGGCCAGACCGCCTGGTTATAGGCTGCGAATACCTGGAAGAACTCGGCGGTCGTAAACGGCAGGGTCACGGTGGCGGGAGCCGTGGTATCGATCAGAGGAGGCCCTCGGGAGGGTGCGGCTCATTGGCCGTCCGCTGCGCCTCGGGTGTAGGTGCCGTCGAAGGTGGTCTTCCATGTGTCGGTGGTATCGGCCGACTCCCAGAGCTGGCGGACGCTGCCGTCGTCGGCGTTGGGGGTCCACGTGATCCGGTGCCGCGTAATGTCGCCCGCGGCGCCGGTCTGGCCTTCCATGACCATGCTGCCGTCGCGGATGCCGCCTTCCAGCAGCAGCAACATGCCGGAAGAATCGACCCACGTCTGGTGCCAGCGGTCGCGCGCGGCGTCGTAGATGTTCAGGCTCTCGCCGCTGTAGCCGCGCCCGGTGGCGTAGCGCTCGTGGAGCACGCACCCGTCGTGTTCGCGTTCGATCCGGTTGATCCCCGCCAGCTTTCCTTCTGGCGTCTGGACGCGCCATTCGCC
>DATHRJ010000230.1:0-5034 GCA_035465455.1 Lysobacter sp. | reverse complement strand
CACCGCGCTCCAGACGATGCGGTGCATCACGATCTGCAGCGACGGCACCGCCTTGAGCAGGTGCCAGTACAGCGGCATCAGGCCCCACAGCACGAAGGCGGCGGCGGCCATCCACAGGCCGCGGCGGGTCTCGGCGGCAGCGGTCACGCGGGCGGCTCGGCCGGCGCGGCCGCGATCGCGGGCAGGCGCGCGGAGCGCGCACGCGACAGGGTGATGATCACCACCCCGAGCAGGATCACCGCCATCGCGCCCAGGTCATGGCTGGTGAAGAGCTCCGCGCCCAGCCACGCGCCGAACAGCACCGCGATCGGCGGGTTGACGTAGGCGTAGCTGGTCGCGAGCGCGGGGCGCACGTGGTGCAGCAGCCAGATGTACGCGGTGAAGCCGAAGATCGAGCCGGCCACGACCAGCCACGCCAGGGCCAGGGTCGCATCCATGCTCGGCGCCACGGTCATGCGCTCGCCGTGCAGCAGCGCCGCCAGCAGCATCCACACGCTGCCGGCGAGCATCTGCCCGCTGGCCGACATGAAGGGCTCCGGCAGGTCCTGGTCGCGGCTCCAGATCGAACCCCAGGCCCATGCGATCGGGGCGATGATCAGGCACACCAGGCCCAGCGTCGACGACGACAATGTGCTGCCGGCGTTGAGCCAGACCACGCCGGCAAAGCCGATCGCCAGCCCGACCCATTCGATCCGTGTCGGGTGGCGGCCGCGCATCACGGCGAACACGCCCGCGAACAGCGGCATCGACGCCACCGCAATCGCCGCCAGGCCCGAACTGACCTCGGTTTCGGCCAGGTTCACCAGGCCGTTGGACAGCAGCACCATGAAGATCGACAGCACCGCGAGCGTGCGCCACTGCTTGGGCGTCGGCGCCCGCGCGCCGCGCGCGCGCAGCACCACGTACATCAGCGCGCCGGCGATGAACATGCGGATCGCACCCAGCAGGAACGGCGGATAGCTCTCCAGCGCGAAGCGGATCGCGAGATAGGTCGAGCCCCACAGGATGTACAGCGTGGCCAGCGCGAACCCGATCGCAAGGCCGCGGGCGGGCACGAAGGCAGGGGTGGCGGAGCTCATCGGGATCTCGATTGTCCGGCCGCGCCGGTGTCTGGGAAGCAACGCGATCACTGGGGTCAACGCAGCCGTCCGTGCGTGCGGCGACCGCGGGTGGCGACAGGTTACAGGGCGGCGGGCGCGGCAAGTCGACCAAAAAAAGCGGGCACCCGCAGGTGCCCGCTTCCTTCATGTTTTCAGGTGTCGCCTCAGCGCGTCAGTTGGCCCAGTCGCCGGCCACCGTCACCCGCGGCAGAACCTGGGCCGACAGCGCCCGGTCCGCGTTGAGCAGCCGCACCGCGTCGGCGAGGATCGCGGCCGATTCGGCCAGCAGCGGGTCGGGCCGGTCTTCGGCCGCCTTTTCCCTGGCCGCGTCCTGGACGATATCGCGCTCGCTGGCGGCCAGGCCATCGTCGGAACCGCTGTCGGCCAGCGGATCCAGCGCCAAGCCCAGTTCGACGCGGGTTGCCTGGCGTTGCTTGCGACGGGCCTCGTTGCGGTCGCGCTCGGCGCGGCGCTCGGCCTCGTTGAGCGAGATCCAGGTCTTCTCGCTTTCCTCGCGGAATTGCGCGACGTCCTCGATCCACCACTGGAACTCGCGGTTGTCGGCCACGCGCTCCTGGTGCCGGCTCGCCAGCTTCGGCAGCAGCGGCGCGAAGTTGCCGTAGCGGGTGTGCGGCACCTCGGCGATGCGGGTCCACGGCAGCGCGTTGTCGTAGGTGGTCTCACCGAACTTGGTCGCGTCGACCGAGGCCGGGAAGCCCACGTCCGGCACCACGCCCTTGGCCTGGGTGGAACTGCCGCTGACGCGGAAGAACTGCGCGATCGTCAGCTTGACCTGGCCGAAGCGCGGCACCTCGTTGGCGGGCCAGCGGTCGAGGTCGATCAGGTTCTGCACGGTGCCCTTGCCGAAAGTGGTCTCGCCGATCACGAGGCCGCGGCCGTAGTCCTGGATCGCGCCGGCGAAGATCTCCGAGGCCGAGGCCGAGCCGCGGTTGATCAGCACCGCCAGCGGGCCCTCCCAGGCGATGCCGGCATCGCCATCGCCCTCGACGCTGACCCGGCCCCCGGATTCGCGCACCTGCACCACCGGACCCTGGTCGATGAACAACCCGGTCAGTTCGATCGCTTCGGTCAGCGAGCCACCGCCGTTGTTGCGCAGGTCCAGCACCACGCCGTCGACTTTTTCGCCACGCAGCTCGGTCAGCAGCTTGGCGACATCGCGGGTGGCGGAGGCGTAGTCGTCGTTGTTGAGCCGGCGGCCCTCGAAATCCTGGTAGAAACCGGGCAGCTCGATCACGCCGATGCGTTTGGCCGGCGCGTCATCCTGGCCCGGGATGGTGATGACCTTGGACTTCGCCGCCTGATCCTCGAGCCGGACCTTGTCGCGGACCAGCACCACGCGCGAGGGCGCGGTGTCGAGGCCGACCTCGGCCGGAACCACGTCCAGGCGCACCTGGGTGCCCTTGGCGCCGCGGATCTTGGCCACGACGTCGTCGATGCGCCAGCCGATCACGTCCTCCATCGGTCCGCTGCGGCCCTGGCCGACGGCGACGACCCGGTCGCCGGGCTTGAGCAGCCCGGAATTGCCGGCCGGACCGCCGGGCACGATCTCGCGGATCGCGACCACGTCATCCTGCTTCTGCAGCACCGCACCGATGCCTTCCAGCGACAGCGACATCGCCAGGTTGAAGTTCTCCGCCGAGCGCGGGGTGAAGTAATCGGTGTGCGGATCGATCGCGCCGGCATAGCTGTTGATGAAGGTCTGGAACACGTCCTCGCCCTTGAGCTCGCCGACGCTGTCGGCGAGGTTGGCGTAGCGCTTGTCCAGGGTCTTGCGGATTTCGGCCGGCTCCTTGCCGGCAAGCTTCAGGCGCAGCCAGTCGTTGCGGACCGATTGCGTCCACAGGTCGTCCAGCCCGGCCTTGTCCACGGGCCACGGCGCGTCCTCGCGGTCGTACTCGAAGCGATCGGCGCCGGTGAAGGTGAAAACGTCCTGCTGCAGCAGTGCGCGCGCGAACGCGACGCGCTCGTCGACGCGGCGCGAATAGACGGCGAAGATCGCATAGGCCGGGGACAGCTCGCCGTCCTTGATCGCGTCATCGAGCAGGGTCCTGTAGCGGTCGAACCCGGCCACGTCGGCCGCGGTGAAGAACTGCTTGCCGCCGTCGAGCGCCTCCAGATAGCGGGTGTACATCTGCGAGGACAACGCGTCGTCGAGCGGTTGCGGCCGGTACGCATAGCGACTGTCGGACAGCAGCCCGTAGACCAGCTTGGCGGCGGTGGTCTGGTTGTCGGTCGGCGCCTTGGGCAGGCCCGTGGCCAGCGCGGCCACCGGGGCAGGCGTCGCCACCGGCATGCGCGCGACGTCGTTGTCGGCACGGGCCAACAGCGCCAGCGGGGCGGTCAGGAGAAGCGCGAGCAGGGGGGTCTTGGAGTTCATCGCGGAAGGCTGGGCGGCCGGCAGTGGAGGGGGTGGGGCCTGGCACAGATTGCAATTCATTGGGACACCACGACAGTGCCGAAAGTTTCGCCAGCTGTCACGCCAATGGCCCACATCCTTGCGATAACGGCGCGCGGGTGCCGGTTGCGGTTCAGTTTGGTCGCGCCGTGCGACGACAAGAAAAGCACGGCGGATGCGAAGCCCGTGGCAAGACCACGATAAAAATTCGGCCAGTGCGCCGCAGCCTGGGAAGCTGTCTCAGGCGGCGGCGAATCCGGCCTCCATGGCCGACCGGTCGGCATGGTAGGAGGAACGCACCAGCGGCCCCGATGCGACGTGGCTGAAGCCCAGTTGGAGGCCGAACACCTCCAGCTGCTTGAACTCGTCCGGGGTCCAGTAGCGCAGCACCGGATGGTGGTGCGGGGTCGGCTGCAGGTACTGGCCGATCGTGATCATGTCGACGTCGTGCGCGCGCAGGTCGCGCAGCGTGCCCTGCACCTGCTCCAGGGTCTCGCCGAGGCCGAGCATGATCCCGGACTTGCTCGCGACCTGCGGGTGCTGCGCCTTGAACTTCTGCAGCAGGGTCAGCGACCACTGGTAATCCGCGCCGGGACGCACGTTGCGATAGAGGTCGGGCACGGTCTCGACGTTGTGGTTGAACACGTCGGGCGGGTTGGCCGCGAGGATCTCCAGCGCGCGCTCCATGCGGCCCTTGCCGCGGAAGTCCGGGGTCAGGATCTCGATCTTCGTGCGCGGGCTGTGCTCGCGGATCGCGGCAATGCAGTCGACGAAATGCTGGGCCCCACCGTCGCGCAGGTCGTCGCGGTCGACGCTGGTCACCACCACGTACTTCAGGTTCATGTCGGCGACGGTGTGCGCCAGGGTCAGCGGCTCGGAGGCGTCCGGAGGCTTGGGGCGGCCGTGGGCGACGTCGCAGAAGCTGCAGCGGCGCGTGCAGACCTCGCCCAGGATCATGAACGTGGCGGTGCCGTGGCTGAAGCATTCGTGGATGTTCGGGCAGCTGGCCTCCTCGCACACGGTGACGAGGCGGTTCTCGCGCAACTTCGCCTTGAGCAGCGCCACCGAATTCCCCGACGGGATCCGCACCCGGATCCACGACGGCTTGCGCAGCACCGGCGCGTCGGCGAACTGCACCGGCGAGCGGTTGATCTTGTCGCCACCGACCTGCTTCACGCCCGGAACCAGCGCTGCCGGCTCACCACTCACGACGGCAAGCGGTATCGATTTGCTGGCGGAATCGGTCATGGCGATCGGAGGCTCTTGGCTGGGGCTCCCTCTCCCGTTCACGGAGAGGGCTGGGGTGAGGGCGCGCGAAACACGCTTGCGTCTGCTGCGCCATAGTTTGCGCGTCCCTGACGAGGAAAATCAGAACGTTGGCGGCGCCGGTTCCATCGTCACTCCGAACTGGCGGGCGACATGTCCGACCAACGCCGGCTTGACCGCGGCCAGCCCCGATGGGCCGCCCAAGTCTACCATCGAGGTCACCTGCAACCCCGCGTAGCCGCAGGGGTTGAT
>DATHRJ010000229.1:0-6204 GCA_035465455.1 Lysobacter sp. | reverse complement strand
CGGGTCATATTCAGCGTGCGCCGCGGCGGGTTAGTCGACCGTCAATGGCGCGTCGGCGGAAACGCGGATGTCGGCGAACTGTCCCGTCTGGCCGAGCCCGCGCCCGCGCCCGCGCCCGCTGATGCGGCACACTGGACCTTCCTGTCCGCCGCGCACCAACTGCCGCCATGCCAAGACCATTGACACCGTTCCACCTCGCCATCCCGGTGCACGACCTTGCCGCCGCGCGCGCCTTCTATGGCGGGGTGCTCGGCTGTGCCGAGGGGCGCAGCGCCGAACGCTGGATCGACTTCGATCTCTTCGGCCACCAGCTGGTGTGCCACCGCGTCGACGGTGCGCGGGCGCCGCTCGCTGGTGACAATCCGGTCGATGGCCATGACGTGCCGGTGCCGC
Organism: Lysobacter sp.; assembly: GCA_035465455.1. Taxonomy (GTDB): domain Bacteria; phylum Pseudomonadota; class Gammaproteobacteria; order Xanthomonadales; family Xanthomonadaceae; genus Lysobacter_K. The sequence goes on along the minus strand of DATHRJ010000229.1, from coordinate 5,811 downwards.
ATTTCGGCGTGGTCCTGGAACTGCCCGAGTGGGAGGCGTTGGCCACGCGCCTGCGTGCCGCGGGTACACAGTTCGTGATCGAGCCGCACTTGCGCTTTCCCGATCAGCCCGGCGAGCAGGCCACGATGTTTCTGCTGGACCCGTCGGGCAACGCGCTCGAGTTCAAGGGGTTTGCCGATATCGGGGCGCAGCTGTTCGCCACATGAAGCCGGCGTCGATGCTGCCGCACCGCCCGCGGATGTCACGGCGCGCGAACCGGCGATAGCGTCAGCGCAGCGGTTCCTGGCTCGGCGCGCGCGCCGATGTTGGCGGCGGCGTCGCGTCCACCAGCTATCCCGACACCACGACCATGGTCGCGGTGGCCGCGCACCACACGGCTTTTGCGTGGTGTCCTTTGTGGTCCGGCAATCCCGGCCGCGTCGCCGCGTCAACATCCAGGCGCGGCGACCGCCTGGAGCCAGCAGACACCTGCAATGCCGGCGTACGGCGGATGGTGATGCAGCTTGCGGCTGGATGCCCGGCCCCGCGTCCGTCGCGTGCATGTGATCCCGTCGCTGCATGGAGTGCACACCATCGCCGCCCGCAAGTCCGGCCTGCCCTGGCTCCTGCTCTACCTCGCCCTGATCATGGTTCCGTTGGGCGTGCTGCTGCTGGGCGAGCGTCCGCGCGGAAATGGCTTCTGGTGGGACTTCGCGCTCCTGCTGGGTTATGCCGGCCTGGCGATGATGGGCGTGCAGTTCGCCCTGACCGCGCGCTTCAAGCGCGCCACCGCGCCGTTCGGGATCGACCTGATCTACTACTTCCACCGCTTCCTGGCGACGGCGGGTTTGGGGTTGCTGCTGCTGCACATCGGCCTGCTGGCGTGGAAACACCCCGACGCGCTCGGCAGCCTCGACCCACGACTGGCGCCGCGCCACATGACCTTCGGCCGCCTGGCGATCCTGGCGTTCAGCGCGATCATCGTCAGCTCACTATGGCGCAAGCAGCTGCACATCGAGTACGACCACTGGCGACGCCTGCACGTGCTGCTGGCGCTGTCGGGCGTGGTGCTGGCAGTGCTGCACGTGCAGGGCGCTGGCGCGTACCTGCAATCACCATGGAAGCGCGCGCTGTGGAGCGGATTGGCGCTGTCGTGGCTGCTGCTGGCGGTGTGGGTGCGGCTGGTGCGCCCGGCGCTTCTCCTGCGCCGGCCGTGGCGCGTGAGCTCGGTGCAACGCGAGCGCGGACGCAGCTGGACCCTGACGCTCACGCCCGAACGCGGCGGGGTATTCGCATACCACCCCGGCCAGTTCGCCTGGCTCACCCTGCGCGCCTCCCCGTTCGCGTTGCGCGAGCACCCGTTCTCGCTGGCCTCCAGTCCCACGCGCGAAGGCAGCGTGCAGTTCACCATCAAGGAACTGGGCGACTTCACCCGCACGATCGGCGACATCCGGCCAGGTGAGCGGGCCTATATCGATGGCCCCTACGGTTCCTTCGGCATCGACCGCCACCCGGAGGCCACCGGCTTTGTGTTCATCGCCGGTGGCGTGGGCATCGCGCCGATGATCAGCATGCTGCGCGCGATGGCCGATCGCGGCGACCGCCGGCCGCTGTGGCTGTTCTACGGCAACCGCGACTGGGAGCGCGTGCTGTTCCGCGAGGAACTGGATGAGCTCGCCGGGACACTGGCGCTCACGGTGGTGCATGTCCTGGGCGAGCCGCCAGTGGACTGGGACGCGGAGTGCGGCGTGGTCGATCGTGGGGTGCTGCAGCGGCACCTGCCGCCAGACCGCGCGGGCATGCACTACCTGGTGTGCGGGCCGGGGCCGATGATCGAATCGATCGCGCGCAGCCTCGACGAACTGGGGGTGCCGGCAGGACAGCGGCACTCGGAAATATTCGATATTGCGTGAACCCGCAGGAGGACTCGGCGATGCGCGAACGTTGGGCAAAACGGCTGGCGCTGGCCACCAGCGTCATGGTGCTGGTGCTGGCGGCGGCGTTCGCGCTGATCCTCAACCGGCCGGGTGCGCAGCCGGCTGCCGACACGGTGCCCACGCCCGTGGTCGATGCCGATGGTTCCGCTCGCGCCGCGCAGGAGCAGGTCGCGCGTGGGCGCGAGGTTTTCGCGCGGCAGTACTGCAGCGGTTGCCACTCCGTGGCCGGCCAAGGCAGCCCGCGCAGTCCGCTCGACGGCGTCGGCAGCCGACGGGACCGCGAGGAACTGCGCGCCTGGGTGGTCGCCGACGAATCGGTGCGGGCGGAGTTGTCGCCGCGGGCGATTGCGGCCAAGCAGGACTACGCCCAACTGCCGGACACGCAGATGGATGCGCTGCTCGCGTATCTGAGCTCGCTGCGCGAGTAGTTCGCAGGTTCAGTCAGCGCCCTTCCCTGCGCTCGTCGTCGCCGCTGTCGCTGCGCACATCGTCGGTGAACGACCGGCCACGGGAGTCGATGTCGCCGGGCTGCTCGTCGAGCTCCACGTCCAGCAGGTCGCCCTGGTCGTCGACGCCGATATTGTCGATCGCCGCGCGCGAGCGCGGGTCCTTCAGCGGCGGGCCCAGGCTTTCGGGAACGTAATCCGTGGGCGGCGCTTGCTCCGCGCGTGCTCCCCGGCGGGTGGATCTGGCGTTGCTCATGGCAGCCTCCATCGATCGCGATTGCCGCGGCTGCGGGGCGATCGGGCATCGACACGATTCCACCGGAAGCGTTAGCAACGGGACAAGGCGCCTGGCGCCTGCAGCGCGGTGAAAAAACTGAACGCGCGGTGCGCAATGCGGTCGGCACCCGGCGGGCCGCGCGATCGATCCTCGGATCGAAACCCGGCGGCGCTGGGCCACGGCAACAACCCCGCAGGTCACGGCGATGCTTCTGGCCGCGACGCGGGCTAGGCTGTCGGAATGACAAGCCCCTCCCAGGTTCCTCTGCCGCCCCGCGAGCCGCTCAGTGACGACGAGCGCATTGCCCGTGCCCGCGCGTTTGCCGACGAACTCGGCAACCGCCGCAGCGTGCGCGACTTCAGTCCGCGCCCGGTACCGCGCGAGGTGATCGAAGCCTGCCTGCGTGCCGCGGGCACCGCACCCAGCGGCGCGCACCAGCAGCCATGGCGGTTCGTGGCGATCGCCGATCCGGAGGTCAAGCGGCGCATCCGCGCGGCGGCCGAAGCCGAGGAGCGCGAGTTCTACCAGCACCGCGCGCCGGCCGAGTGGCTGGCCGCACTGGCCGCGCTCGGCACCGATGCCGACAAGCCATTCCTCGAGGTCGCGCCGTGGCTGATCGCGGTGTTCTACGAGCGCTTCGGCGTCGACGCGGAAGGCCATAAACACAAGCGCTACTACCCGCACGAATCGGTCGGCATCGCCACCGGGCTGCTGATCGCCGCCCTGCACCGCGCCGGCCTGGCGACCCTCACCCACACGCCCAGTCCGATGGGTTTCCTCAACGAGGTGCTGGGGCGTCCGCGCAACGAGATGCCCTACCTGTTGCTGGTGGTCGGCCATCCTGCCGACGATTGCCGGGTGCCCGCGATCGAACGGCTGCCGCTGGAGGCTTACGCGAGCTTCCTGGAGTAACCGGGCGGCCCGACGGCCCCGGCCAGCTGCACATCCGCCAGCATCCTCAGCCGTCAGCGGACTTCGGACCACCTGCTGCCCGCCACGCCTTGCGCCGGGAAGCATCCAGGAAGCTCCATGCAACGAACCGGCTTTGCTTGTTGCCCTGTGCCATCGCCACTTCGCGCATTTCCTGCACGCCTGCGCTTTTCAACTGCCTGCGCACCCCGGCGAGGTTTTCCGCCTTCGACACCAGGCTGCTGAACCAGAGCACCTGGGTCTGGACCCCGACGCTCTCCCGAATCATCCGGCGCACGAACGAGGCCTCGCCGCCGGTGCACCACAGTTCGGTGGCCTGTCCACCGAAGTTCAGCGGGGTTGCCGCATGCGCGGCCACCGTCCTGCCCAGGTTGCGCCATTTGCGTTGGCTACCGCGCGCGGCTTCCTCGGCGGATGCATGAAACGGCGGGTTGCACAGGCTGAGGTCGAAGCGTTCGCCAGCGCGCAGCAAGCCCGACAGGATGCTGCCGCGCGCGGGCTGCAGGCGCAGCTCGATCGCACGGTCCAGGGCGTTGGCGTGGACGATCGCGTGGGCTGCCGCCAGCGCCGTCGGATCGACTTCCGAGCCGACGAAATGCCATCCGTACTCGCTATGGCCGAGCAACGGGTAGATGCAGTTGGCGCCTACGCCGATGTCCAGCACGCGAACCGGCGGACCACGCGGGATGACGCCGCCGGCGGATTCCGCGAGCAGGTCCGCCAGACCGTGCAGGTAGTCGGCGCGTCCCGGGATCGGCGGCACCAGGTAGCCATCCGGAAGGTCCCAGTGCGCGATCGCGTAGTCGGCCTTCAGCAGCGCGCGGTTCAGCGCGCGCACCGCATCCGGATTGCCGAAATCGATGCTCGCCTCGCCCGCCGGAGTGGCGACCACGAACGGCGAGAGTTCGGGGCACTGCTGCGTCAGCCGCGCGAAGTCATAGCGGCCCTGATGGCGGTTGCGCGGATGCAGCAGCACGCCTGGCGCATCGCGGGGTCGCCGGGAAGCCGGCTTGGCGGGTGGTTCGGGCGAACGCGTCATCGGCGGCACGAGTGGACCTGATGCATCTGGCCATTGTCCCGCACGCTCGCGTCAACGTGTGCCCGAGCACAGGCACCAGCGTGCACACAGGCACCTGGCTTCAAGGATTTCCATCCATTGCAGGCAGCGGCGCGCGACATGTTCAGGCAGAATCCCGCATGGCAGAGTGCCAGCGGCCGCGGGCGATACCCGTCCGACCGATTCACAGGGAGCGTGACCGGCAATGAGCAACGTGATCGGCGATGCCTCGGGCATCGCGGCTGTAGGCTCCACCCCGCACGCCTCGCCCGCATCCGCGTTCGCGCGGCTCGCTGCGCGCTCGATACCGCGTCCGCCGAGCCAGCCGCTGTACCTCGCCAGCCTGTGGGTGGTGACGGTCCTGTGCGCACTCATGCCGCTGCTGTACCTGGGCCTGATCGGCGGCATTGCCTGGCTGGAGTATGTGCATTACACGCAGTGGCTGCCGCAACTGGGACGGCGGGCGGTGATGCTGCACCTGGCGGCGTGGGTCCTTCCCGGCTTCGTCGGCGCGGTGCTGATGCTGTTTCTGCTCAAGCCGCTGGTCGCCCCCCGGCGCAAGCCGGTGCCGAGCTTGCGGGTTGCGCCAGGCGACGAGCCCGAGCTCACCGTCGTGGTGCGCGGGTTGTGTGCGGCGATCGGCATCCGTCCGCCGGTGGCAATCGAGATCAGCCACGAGGCCAATGCCTGGGTACAGTTCGAGCACGGTTTGCGGGGCATGCTCAGCGGCCGCAAGGTCCTGACCATCGGCTTGCCGCTGGTGGCCGGCATGAACGTGCGGCAGTTCGTCGGCGTGCTGGCGCACGAGTTCGGCCACTTTGCCCAGGGCGGCGGCATGCGCAGCGCCTTCATCATCAACCAGGTGAACCAATGGCTGTACTCGCGCGGCTATGAGGACGACGCGTGGGACGACCGGCTCGACGACTGGGAAGAGCCCGGCGGATGGATCGGGATAGCGGTTGCCGTGGCGCAACTCAGCCTGGAGGTCACCCGCGCGCTGATGCGCGCGATGTTCCAACTGAGCTTTCGCAGCAGCCGGCGCCTGTCGCAGGAGATGGAGTTCGACGCCGACCGCTACGAGGCCATGGTGGCCGGAAGCACCTGCTTCGGCGGGACCGCGCTACGACTGCGCGCGATCGCCCTCGCGGTGCACCAGGCCGGCACCCGGAACCTGGCGGCATGGAG
>DATHRJ010000228.1:0-3703 GCA_035465455.1 Lysobacter sp. | reverse complement strand
CATGATCGACAAGGCGCTGGCGATCGATCCCGAGTCGGCTGAAGCCTTCGCCGCGCTCGGCCTGGCCCGGTGGCAGATCGGCCAGATGGACGCCGCCGAATCGGCCCTGCGCCATGCCGTCGAGCTGAACGAAGACTACATTCCGGCGCAGCTCTGGCTGGCCGGCGTGCTGGGCGAGCTGGGTCGCTACCCCGAAGAGCACCGCGTGCTCGAGCAGGCGATGACGCGCGACCCGCTGAACGAACTGCTGATGGTCAACTACGCCGCCAACCTGTCCGTGCGCGGCAAGTGGGAAGAGGGTCGTGAGCTGATGCGGGGGGTGCTGGAGTTGCACCCCGACTCGACCATGCTGTTGCGTTCGCTGGCGAAAATGGAGATGTACAACGGCAACCTGGTGGAGGGCTGGAAGCTGGCCAACCGCGCCTGGCAGCTCGAACCCGACAACCCCGAGGACATCGCCACGCTGGCGCATGCCTGGCTGCTGCTGGGCGACAGCGCGGAGGCCGAGCGGCTGGTGCTGCACGGGTTGGAGACATCCGACCAGAATGCGACCCTGCTGTCGACGCACTGGATGGCGCTGATGGTCGCGCACCGCTACGAGGAGGCGGAAGCGCTGGTGCGCGAGCGCAGGCAACAGCTCGGCGAAGGCGCGCCCGCCGCGCTGGAGCGCACCTTCAATTTCCAGCTCGGCTTGCTCGCCCTGCTGCGCGAGGATTTCCCGGAGGCCAGGCGGCTGCTGGCCGCCACGATCAACGACGAGGACAACGCGGCTTACAACGGCGACGACGTCATGATGGTCAGCCTGGCCTCGCTGGCGGCGGAGCAGGGCGGCGCGACCGAGGAATCCCGCGGCTAGCTGGAACCCGCCGAGCGCAAGATTCACCGCGGCCGCCTGAACGGCGTCGACGATCCCGGCATTTACTACAACGAGGCGGTGCTGCTGATCATGCGCAGCGAACCGGACCGGGCGCTGGAGAAACTGCGCGAAGCCTACGCGCGGGGGTTCCGCGAACATTGGGTCATGGAAATCGACAGCCGGCTCGAGCCGCTGCGCGACCAGCCGGAATTCATCGCGCTGATGGACCGCATCCGCGACGATCTGAGCCGGGCCAAGGTGGAGATCGAAGCCTTGTCGCTGGCGGCGCTCTAAACCCCGGCGAAGCGGGTCGCGTCGCCGATCCAGCGGCGCACCAGCCTGTCGACCAGGGCGGGGCGCTCGGCCAGCAGTTTCTCGGCCACGGGGGGAATCCGTTCCAGCAGTTCCCGGTCGCGCGCCAGGTCGGCGACGCGAAACTGCAGCATGCCGGTCTGCCGCGTACCCAGCACCTCGCCGGGCCCGCGCAACTCCAGGTCTTTCTCGGCGATGCGGAAGCCGTCGGTGGTTTCCCGCAGGATATTGAGTCGCTCACGCGCGAGGTTGCCGATGGGCGGGCTGTAGAGCAGCACGCAGGAGGCTTCCTGGTTGCCGCGCCCGACGCGCCCGCGCAGCTGATGGAGCTGGGCCAGCCCGAGCCGCTCGGCGTTTTCGATGATCATCAGGGAGGCGTTCGGCACGTCGACGCCGACCTCGATAACGGTGGTGGCGACCAGCAACTGGATGGAGCCCTGCTTGAAACGGTCCATCACGGCCTGTTTTTCGGCCGGCTTCATGCGGCCGTGAATCAATCCGACCGCGACGCCGCGCAGGCCCGCCACCAGTTCCTTGGCGACTTCCTCGGCGGCCTGGGCCTGGACCGCGTCGGACTCCTCGATCAGCGTGCACACCCAGTACGCCTGGCGGCCCTCGGCGCAGGCGCCCGCCACGCGCGAAATCACCTCGCCGCGGCGCTCGTTGGATACGGCGGCGGTGGTGACGGGTTTGCGGCCGGGCGGCAGCTCGTCGATAACGGAGGTTTCCAGGCCGGCGTATGCGGTCATCGCCCGCGTCCTGGGAATGGGCGTGGCGGTCATGATCAGCTGGTGGGCCTGCGCCGACCGCGGATCCGCCTTGTCGAGCAGGGCCAGGCGCTGGTGCACGCCGAAGCGGTGTTGCTCGTCGACGACCGCCAGGCCCAGGCGCCCGAAACGGACGCCTTCCAGCATCAGGGCATGGGTGCCGATGACCAGCGGCGCGCCCTGTTCGATCGCCTCCAGCGCCGCCCGCCTCGCCCTGCCCGTCACCTTGCTGCTGAGCCAGGTGGGCTCGATGCCCAGCGGGCTCAGCCACTCGCCAAAACTGCGCAGATGCTGCTCGGCCAGCAGCTCGGTGGGCGCCATGACGGCAGCCTGGTACCCGTTGCCGATGGCGCGCAGCGCCGCCATCGCCGCCACCACGGTCTTGCCGGAACCCACGTCGCCCTGCACCAGGCGCTGCATCGGTTGCGGCTGCGCCAGGTCATGCTGGATTTCCCGGATCACGCGCGACTGGGCCGCGGTCAGGCGGAACGGCAGACGTTGCAGGAAAGCGGGTTCGAGGTCGGGCACCTCGCTCATGACCGGCGCGGTGAACGCGCGCAGGCGCCGGTGCAATTGCTGCATGCTGAGGTTGTGGGCCAGCAGTTCCTCGAGCGCCAGGCGCTGCTGCGCGGGGTGCCTGCGCTCGACCAGCGCCGCGACGTCGGCGCCGGCGGGCGGGCGGTGGATGTAGACGAGCGCCTGGGCCAGCGGGAGCGTTCGCAGATCACCGAGCAGGTCGTCCGGCAGCAGTTCGTCCAATGCCAGGGCGCCGGCCTGCAACTGTTCCACGGCCTGGTCGGTCAGCGAGATCCAGCTGGACTGGCCCAGGCCCTCCACCGTGGGATAGACCGGGGTCAGGCGGTCGGACACGGCTTCGTCCTGGGGATTGAGCAGGCGCTTGTAGCTGGGGTGGATGATCTCCAGGCCCTGGAAGCCCCCCCGCACTTCGCCGTAGCAGCGAATCCGCGTGCCGCGCGACAACTGCTTGTGTTGCGCCGCGCGGAAATGAAAAAACCGCAGCGTGATACGGCCCGTGCCGTCGGACAGCACCACCACCAGCATGGCGCGCTTGTGCCGCACGATGGCCGAATGCTCGATCTCGCCCTCGATCTGGACACGCGCGCCGGGGTACAGGCTGCCGATGGGGTGGACGCGCGTGCGGTCTTCGTAACGCAGCGGCAGGTGGAACAGCAGGTCCGCCACCGTGTGGATGCCGAGTTGGCTCAGCGAGGATTCGAGGCGGGGGCCTACCCCGCGAAGCTCACGGAGATCCGATGCCAAGAACCGCTTCCACTTCCACCTCGGCGCCGGCCGGCAGGGCGGATATCTCGATCGTCGCCCGGGCCGGGTAGGGCGCGGCGAAGTTCTCCGCCATGACCGCGTTGACCAGCGCGAAGTTGCCGAGGTCGACGAGGTAAATGGTCAACTTGACGATGCCGTCCAGATCGCCCCCGGCGGCCTGGCACACGGCGCGGAGGTTGCGGAACACCTGGCGCGCCTGCTCCTCGATCCCGCCTTCGACCAGTGTGCCGCTCGCCGGATCGAGCCCGACCTGGCCGGACAGAAACACCAGGTTGCCGTGCCCGACGGCCTGCGAGTAGGGGCCGAGCGCCGCGGGCGCCTGGTCGGTATGAATGGCTTGACGGGACATGTTGTTCTCCTTGCAGTGGCTTCAGCCGGTGCGATTGACGCGCAGCACGGTGGCGTTGCGCCTGAGACGCCGCAGCACGCGCGCCATGTGATCGCGGTCGCGCACGCTGAGGGTGAA
>DATHRJ010000227.1:0-7657 GCA_035465455.1 Lysobacter sp. | reverse complement strand
CGCCTGGCCGTGCGCTCGCCGCGGCGCTGCTCGGCACCGGCGCGCAACTCGCTGCCGACAAGGTAGCCGTCGCGGTTGCGGTCGGTGGCATCGAAGCGCGCGGCCAGCGCGGACTGGCTGGCCTCGAGCTTGCTGATGCGGCCGTCGCCGTCGCTGTCCAACCGGATCGCGCGCATCACGCCGCCGTGGCCGCGCTCGCCAGGCCTGCCGTGCTGGCCCTGCCTTTGCGGCCGTTCGTTGGCGTCCAGGCGGCCATCGCCATTCCTGTCGAACTGGTCGAACCGGGCGGCCAGGCGCGGATGCGCCGCCGCTTCGCTGCGCTCGATCACCCCGTCATCGTTGAGATCGAGCTTGCGCATCTGCAGGTGCTTACCGCCCGCATGTGATGAATCCGAGGGCGGCGAGGCCGTGGCCGAGCCGGCCAAGGCAATGCCCAGGGCGGCGGCGATCGAGGTCAGTGCGGAACGGGTCATCGCGGTATTCCCGGTTAATGGCGCCAGCGCGCCGACCACCATGAAAACGCGCAGTACCCCACGAGGTTGACGGCAGCGGGCACGCGGCATCGGTGGTTCAGCTTGCGCACACCACTTTAGCGGCGGCCTAACGCACGGCGGCGCTATCCTTCAGGCATGGGCACCGAACCCGGCCACGACACCGACGACCTGCGCCTGTTCCATACCGGCGAGCATCCCTGCGGCTACTGGCCCGATCGCGCGGCCCGCGACCTGGTGCTCGACCCGCGCGATCCGCGCCTGCCCAAGTGGTATCCGCTGGCGCTGGGATGGGGATTCCGACGCTCGGGCGACATCGTCTACCGGCCGCATTGCGGCAACTGCCGCGCGTGCGTGGCGGTGCGCATCCCGGTCGACCGATTCCATCCCGACCGCAGCCAGCGCCGATGCCTTGCGCGTAATGCCGACGTGCAGTTGCGCGTGCTGCCGGCACATCGCACCGAAGAGCAGCTGGCCCTGTACCGCCGCTATCTTGCGGCCCGCCATGCAGGTGGCGGCATGGAAGGCCACGGCGCCAACGAATTCGACCAGTTCCTGATTGGCAGCTGGAGCGAGGGTCGCTTCCTGGAACTGCGCGCGGGCCCGCGCCTGCTCGCGGTGGCGGTGACCGATGTGATCGATACCGCGATCTCGGCCGTCTACACGTTTTACGACCCCGACGAGGCCGGGCGCGGCCTCGGCACACTGGCGATCCTCAAGCAGCTCGAGTGGGCGCGTCGCGAGCACCGCAGCCACCTGTACCTGGGCTACTGGATCGGCGGTCATCCAAAAATGGACTACAAGCGCCGCTTCCAGCCGCTGGAAGGTTTCGACGGCTGCGGCTGGAATGATCTGGAGTTCGACCAACCCTAGGGCACCGCGAGACTGCCGTGGGGTCTACGCCCTCTTGCCGGCGCGCGGGTTCGGCTTCGACTTTTTCACTGCTGCGGTTCGTTTCGGCTGGGCCGGTTTTGTCGCGGGCGCGCCACCCCGCTTTTTGGGCTTGGCGGCCGCAGACGGCAGATCCTGCGACGGCGCCTCCTTCGCCTTCGTGCCCGGCTCCGGCTGCGCGATGGGCTGCGCGGTTTTCTCAGCGCGTCGCGGACCGAATCCGAATGCTTCGTCGCTTCGCGCCGAGACGATCATGCGCACCATGTTGGTCGGCACCATCAGTTCGACCTGGACCACCTCGCCGGCGGCGTTGCGACCGTAGAGGTGCATGCCGATCAGCGAGCCTGCCGTGTCGATGCGCCGGCACAGGACATGCTCGCCGGTGGGTCCTTCCAGCAGGAACGGCTTGATCGCGTCGCCCAGTGCTTCCAGCGCCGGGGGAAAGAAATACACCGCGTATCCGTCTTTGTCTTCCAAAACCGACTCCTTTGCGCGCGCTGCCGAATCAGCAGAGCTTTACGTCCAGGGCGGCCGCGGCACCACGAGCCTTCGCCCGTGCGTGCTCGATGTCGTCGCCAAGCGCCAGCGTCACCGCCACGCGACGCTGGCCTTCGACCCGTGGTTTCCCGAACAGGCGCAATTGTGTCTGCTGCTGTGCGAGCGCGGCGTCGACGCCGCTGAACACCGGCACGCCGTGGCCCTCGGCGAGCACCGCACACGATGCTGCAGGCCCACGCTGGGGGACCAGGCCGCTGTCATCGGCATGCACCGGCAGGCCGAGGATCGCGCGCGCGTGCAGCGCGAACTGGCTGAGGTCCTGGCCGACCAGCGTGACCAGCCCGGTGTCGTGCGGCCGCGGCGACACCTCGCTGAACCACACCTCGTCGCCCTTGACGAAGAACTCCATGCCGAACACGCCCCAGCCGCCCAGGTTGTCGCTGACCGCCGCGGCCGCATGCTGCGCGCGTTGCAGCGCCTCGGCCGACATCGGTTGCGGCTGCCAGCTCTCGCGGTAGTCGCCGTCGCGCTGCAGGTGGCCGATCGGCGCGCAGAAGGTGGTGCCACCGGCATGGCGCACGGTCAGCAGGGTGATCTCGTAATCGAAATCGATGAAGCCCTCCACGATCGCGCGCCCGGCGCCCGCGCGGCCACCGGACTGCGCGTAGTCCCAGGCACCGTCGATGTCGGCCTGGCTGCGCACCAGCGACTGGCCCTTGCCCGAGGACGACATCACCGGCTTGACCACGCAGGGAAGGCCGATTTCGGCGACCGCGGCGCGGTACTCGTCGAGGGTGTCGACGAACCGGTAGTTGGACGTGGGCAGGCCGAGGGTTTCCGCCGCCAGCCGGCGGATGCCCTCGCGATCCATCGTCAGCCGCGCCGCGCGTGCGGTCGGGATGATGCGGATGTCGCTGCCGCGGTCGGCGAATTCATGCTCCAGCGCGACCAGGGTTTCGGTGTGGATCGCCTCGATCTCCGGGACGATCAGGTGCGGCCGCTCGCTGGCGACCAGCGCGCGGATCGCGGCACCGTCGAGCATGTCCAGCACATGGCTGCGGTGCGCGACCTGCATCGCCGGGGCGTTGGCGTAGCGGTCGGCGGCAATCACTTCCACGCCGAAGCGCTGCAGTTCGATCGCGACTTCCTTGCCCAGCTCACCGGAGCCGAGCAGCAACACGCGGCAGGCGTGCGGGGACAGCGGTGTGCCAAGGGTGACCATCTTCCACTCCGGTAGCGATTGCGCAGTTTAGCGTCCGCATTGGCAGGCAGCCCGGCATGGGCTCCTCCCTCCGCTGGCGCCAGGCGTCACGCCGCCGGGGATTTCGGCCATGGCGGATGCCATGCGATCCTGCATCCATGCTCCTCCGGTCCCGCTCCCGTTCGCACTGCACGCTGCTCGCCTTGATGGTCTGCGCCGCGCTGGCAGGCTGCGCGCGCACGCCCCATGGCGACCCCGACAGCGACCCGGCTTCGCGCCTGTCGGGCATGCTGCTGGACCCCCAGCTCAGCGAGATCAGCGGCGTGGCCGCGTCGGGGCTGCACCGCGACGTGCTGTGGCTGCACAACGACGGCGGCGACGGCCGCCTGTTCGCGGCGAGCACCGGCGGACGGCGCCTGGCCACGTTTCGCATCGACGGCGTCACCCGGACCGACTGGGAGGACATGGCCGCCTTCGAGCTCGACGGCCGCCGATACCTGCTGGTCGCCGATACCGGCGACAACGGCGGGCTGCGGCGCACCCTGCAACTGCACGTGATCGAGGAGCCGTCAGAACTGCACAACGCGCGGCTGACACCGGCCTGGTCCATCGTTTTCCGTTGGCCCGACGGCCCGCGCGACTGCGAGGCGGTCGCGGTCGATGCCGCGCGCGGTCAGATCCTGCTGGTTTCCAAGAAGCGCAATCCGGCCGAACTGTTCGCCCTGCCCTTGCGGCCTCGGCGCTCTGGGGTCGTGACCGCCACGGCGGTCGGCACCCTGTCGGGCATGCCCGAGCCCGATGCCGAGCACCTGCGCCAGTCGCCAAGGCGCGCGCGCCTGGACGGCCACGTCACCGCCGCCGCGGTATCGCCGAACGGCGACGCGCTCGCGGTGATGACCTACCGCTACCTGCTGCGGTACCCGCGGCAGCCGCGTGAGCGCTGGGTCAGCGCCGTATCCCGTGCGCCGCAGGTCAGCCTGCTGCCCTGGTTGCCGCAGGCCGAGGCGCTGGACTTCAGCGCCGACGGCAAAAGCCTGTACGCGACCGGTGAGTTCATCCCGGCACCGCTGTACCGGATCACGCCCTAGCTTCCGGCGCGGGACGCCGGACGCCGGACGCCGGAGGCTGCCGGCGAGCAGCCGGATCGCAATGCCACGCGTGCTCTCCAGCACCAGCAGCCGCGCGGCTGGCGGCCGTGTCCCACCTCGATCCGGACGATTTCGCTTGCAAATGTGATATCACTTTGATATCACTATCGCACTCGTCCACCAGAGACACGTCATGAAAGAGAACCCGATCCGCTCACTCTCCGGCATCCCCTCCGTGCTGGCGCTGCTGGCGGCGCTGCTGCTGGCGGCATGGTTGTTCTTCGCCGGCATCCAGGGCGGGAGCCTGCCGATGGTGGCTGCAGCCGTCCTGACCGCCGTGCTGGCGGTGTTCGGCATGGCCGGCCTGTACATGGTCGAGCCCAACCAGGCCGCGGTGCTGAGCCTGTTCGGCAAGTACGTCGGCACGGTCAAGGACAACGGCCTGCGCTGGAACAACCCGTTCTTCAGCAAGCGCAAGGTGTCGTTGCGGGTGCGCAACTTCGAAAGCGGCAAGCTCAAGGTCAACGAACTCGATGGCAGCCCGATCGAGATCGCCGCGGTGATCGTATGGAAGGTGGTCGACTCGGCCGAAGCGGTGTTCAACGTCGACGACTACGAGAGCTTCGTGCACATCCAGTCCGAGGCGGCGCTGCGCGCGATGGCGACCAGCTACCCGTACGACAGCCACGAGGACGGGCAGGTTTCGCTGCGCAGCCACGCCGCCGAGATCTCCGCCCACCTCAAGGTGCAGCTCGACGAGCGCCTGAGCACGGCCGGCGTCGACGTGCTGGATGCGCGCATCAGCCACCTCGCGTTCGCGCCGGAGATCGCCCACGCGATGCTGCAGCGGCAGCAGGCCAACGCGGTGATCGCCGCGCGCACGCGGATCGTCGCCGGCGCGGTCGGCATGGTCGAGATGGCGCTGGCCGAACTGCAGAAGAACGGCGTGGTGCAGCTGGACGAGGAACGCAAGGCGGCGATGGTCAGCAACCTGCTGGTGGTCCTGTGCAGCGACCGCAGCACCCAGCCGATCGTCAACACCGGCTCGTTGTACTGATCCGACGTGGCGGAGAAGAAAGCCTATCCGCTGCGCATCAACGCCGAGGTCCTCGCGGCGGCGCAGCGCTGGTCGGACGACGAGTTGCGCAGTCTCAACGCGCAGATCGAGTACGTCCTGCGCGATGCGCTGCGCAAGGCCGGGCGGCTGCCCAGGGCCGGCAGCGATAACACCAACAAGCAGGATGGAAACAAATGAGCCGGCGCTGGAGCCACAAGGTGGCGGAGCTGAAGTCGACGTTTCCGGGCCTGAAAGCCGACGCGGTGCAGCAGGTACTCGACCAGATCGGTCGCAGGGTCGGGAATTGGTCAGCGTGCAGAACCAGGGCCTGAACCCAAGGCTTTACTCGAAGCGGGGGGAGTGACATGCACTCACGAATGGTCCAGCGGCCGTGGTCACTCGACCTGAGGACTGCTGCGGTGTGGGGCGTGCTGGCGGGACTGTCGGCGGTGGCAGTCATGCCGTACGTGCTGCAGTTGATGCCGGAGACGTTCGAGAAGCTGCAGGTGCCGTTGCCGGTATTCGTGCTGGCACAGGGCGTGCAGGCAATGGTGCTGCTGGGCCTGCTGTCGCTGCTCGGCCTGCGCATGGGGCACCGCGTGGGCCTGGGCAGCCCCCTGATGCAGGCGTGGCTGGGCCGCGCTGAAACGCCTGACGTTCGTAGCCTGAAACCCTTGCAGGCGATCGGGCTGGGTGTCCTCACCGCGGCCGTGATCATCGGCGGAAGCCTGGTGCTGGATCCATTGCTGCCTGAGCCGCTTCACCCGATTGCCGATCCGGGTACCGGGCAGACGGCGCTCAACGGACTGCTCGCGTCGTTCTACGGCGGCATCGCCGAGGAGTTGCTCGCGCGGCTGTTCGTGATGACGCTGATCGTGTGGCTGCTTTCCGCATTCGGCCGCCGCCAGCCTCGTCCTGCGATGTTCTGGGCCGCGATCGTAGTGGCGGGACTGTTGTTCGGCGCGGGGCATCTTCCGCCTGCGGTGGAACTCTGGGGCCTGAGCCCGATCGTGGTGTTTCGCACCATCGTCCTCAATGCGGTTGCCGCCCTCGGGTTCGGCTGGCTGTACTGGCGCCGCGGCATCGAGATGGCGATGCTCGGCCACTTCAGCGCCGACATCGTGCTGCATGTGCTCACGCCACTGGCGCAGCGGGTCTGACCGGATGAAACGCGAATTCGATGTGGTCCCGCCCCACCTGCGCCTGACGTGGTGGCTGCCCGCGCTCGCTTTCATCGCCGGGCTGGCGGGAATCGCGTTCGCAGCGCGGCAGGACGCGGCGGCTTGGCTGGTGTCCCCCGTGCTGTTGCTGGCAATCGTGTTGATTGGTGTCGCCGTGCAGCGGCGGCGGGTGGTGCTGGACGAAGGCGTGCTGCGCATCGATGCGGGCTTCACCAGCCGTCGCATCCCCGTGTCCGAACTCCTGCCGGCGCAGGCACGCATCGTGAACCTGGCCGAGCGCATCGAAATGCGGCCATGGCTGAAGTCTTTCGGCCTGGGTACCCGCCTGCCCGGCTACTGCGCTGGATACTTCCGCGCGCGCGACCGCGTGCGCATTTTCGCGCTGGTCACGGATTCCTCGCGCGTCCTGGTGTTGCCTGAGACCTCGGGGCGGCGACTACTGCTCAGCCTGAAGCAGCCGCAGGCACTGCTGGACGCGTTGCGTGCGCTCGAATCGGCGCATTTGCGGCCTTCCGGCTGATGCCGACGCCTCGCCCGCTCGGGCCGCGGACGCGCCGCGCCGTCCTGCCCGGGCGGGGATGACCGTGGCCACCGCCGGGGCTAAGCTGCGCCCATGCGCCCGTCTTCGAACCTGCTGATCAATACCCCGGATATCGAGCTGTGGCCCGGCGGGCTGCTGCGCGGGCGCAGCAACGCCGATGCGCGGACCCTGGCGCGCGCGCGCCACGTGCTGCGGCGCAAGCGCGACGGCCGCTATCTGGCCGCCGAACTGCCCGAAGGGCTGGTGCCGCTGGTCGACCGGCTGCGGCACGAGCGCGGCTTGGATCAGGCGTTGCGCGCGCTGCAGGCACGACCACCGCATGGACGTGCGGCCGGCGTGGAGCGCGTCGGCGTGTTGCCGCTGGATCGCCTGCACGAACGGCTGGAGGCGGTCGGCCTGGACGACGGCTACGCGGCGAGCAGCGGCCTGGCGCTGGTGCCGGAACCCGACTGGCTCGCCCTGGCCGGCTTCGACCGCTATCGGCGCCCCCTGTGGCTGCACGTGGATACCGCGCGTGCCTGGAGTCACATGCACGCTGCGGCGCTGCGCGACGAGGTGATCCTGGTGGCGATTTCCGGCTACCGCAGCCACGATTACCAACGGGGAATAGTCGCGCGCAAACGCGCGCGCGGCGACAGCATCGAGCAGATCCTGCGGGTCAACGCCGCGCCCGGCTACAGCGAGCACCACAGCGGCCGCGCGCTGGATA
>DATHRJ010000226.1:0-4049 GCA_035465455.1 Lysobacter sp. | reverse complement strand
CCAACGACGCCAGCTGGCACGCGACTTGCGTACTGTTATCCATCCCAACCCGCCAAGGCTGCCCCATGTCGCTCGAGAACGTCGAAAAGCTGATCCGTGACCACAAGGTCGAGTTCGTCGACCTGCGTTTTGCCGACATGCGCGGCGTGCAGCACCACGTGACGTTTCCCAAATCGATCATCGAGCCAGGCCTGTTCGAGGACGGCAAGATGTTCGACGGCTCCAGCATCTCCGGCTGGAAGGGCATCCACCAGTCCGACATGGTGCTGCTGCCGGATCCCTCGACCGCGTTCCTGGACCCGTTCACCGCCGATCCGACGGTCGTGCTGACCTGCGACATCCTGGACCCGGCGACGATGCAGGCCTACTCGCGCGACCCGCGCGGTATCGCCAAGCGCGCCGAGGCGTTCCTCAAGTCCAGCGGCATGGCCGACCAGGCATTCTTCGGTCCGGAGCCGGAATTCTTCATCTTCGATTCGGTGCGCTACGCCAACGAGATGGGGCACACCTTCTTCCACGTCGATTCCGAGGAGGCGGCGTGGAACTCCGGGCGCGAATACGCCGGCGGCAACACCGGTTACCGGCCCGGAGTGAAGGGCGGCTACTTCCCGGTCGCGCCGCTGGATTCGCTGCACGACATCCGCGCCGAGATGTGCAAGACCCTGGAGGCGGTCGGGATCGAGGTCGAGGTGCACCACCACGAAGTCGCCAACGCCGGCCAGTGCGAGATCGGCACCAAGTTCAACTCGCTGGTGAAGAAGGCCGACGAACTGCTGACGATGAAGTACGTGATCAAGAACGTCGCCCACCGCAACGGCAAGACCGCGACCTTCATGCCCAAGCCGCTGGTCGGCGACAACGGCAGCGGCATGCACGTGCACCAGTCGCTGGCCAAGGGCGGGGTCAACCTGTTCTCCGGCGACGGCTATGGCGGCCTGTCGCAGATGGCGCTGTGGTACATCGGGGGCATCTTCAAGCATGCCCGCGCGATCAACGCGTTCGCCAATTCGACCACCAACTCCTACAAGCGCCTGGTGCCCGGCTACGAGGCCCCGGTGATGCTGGC
The DNA here is from genome assembly GCA_035465455.1 of Lysobacter sp. Taxonomy (GTDB): domain Bacteria; phylum Pseudomonadota; class Gammaproteobacteria; order Xanthomonadales; family Xanthomonadaceae; genus Lysobacter_K. The sequence continues at coordinate 2,983 of DATHRJ010000226.1, read as the reverse complement.
GTACTCGGCGTCCAACCGCTCGGCGAGCTGCCGCATCCCGTATGTCGCCAACCCGAAGGGCCGCCGGGTCGAGATCCGCTTCCCGGACCCGATGAACTCCGGCTACCTGATCTTCGCCGCGTTGATGATGGCCGGCCTGGACGGCATCAAGAACCAGATCGACCCGGGCGCGCCCAGCGACAAGGACCTCTACGACCTGCCGCCGGAAGAGGAGAAGGGCATCCCGACCGTGTGCCACTCGCTGGACCAGGCGCTCGATGCGCTGGACGTGGACCGCGACTTCCTCAAGGCCGGCGGCGTGTTCACCGATGACTTCATCGACGCGTACATCGGCCTGAAAATGAAGGAAGTGACCGCGTTCCGCGCCGCGACCCACCCGCTCGAGTACCAGATGTACTACGCGATCTGATCGCAGGGCTGCATTGGCGTGAACCGACTACGGCCCCGATTGCGGGCCGTAGTCATTTCCGCGGCCAGGCACCGTGGCTGCCGGAATCCGGTCAGGACGTCCCGGCTGCCATCGTCTGGTCGAGCAGGTCGCAGAACCCGCTGGCGAACCGCCGCGCATCGGTCAGGCCGGCGTCGGTGACGCGGGCCCGCAACGTCCGGCGCAACAGGCGCCTGGCGTCGACATCCGCAGCGAGGGCGACCGCTCGGGCGACAAAATCATCCGCGTCGCGCGCGATGCAGTCGGTCAGGCCGACTGCGGTGAGGATCGATGCACCGCTGCGCGCGGCCATCCGCTCGCCGGGCCAGGTGAGCACCGGAACGCCCTGCCACAGCGCTTGCAGCGTGGTGGTGCCGCCGTTGAACGGCAACGGGTCCAGCGCGATGTCGATGTCGTCGTATTGCCCCAGGAAGGCGGCCAGATCGGTGTTGGGCGGCCGCAGGTCCAGCCGGTCCACGCCCACGCCGTGGCGCGCAAACCGTTCGGCGATCCGCTCGCGCACGCCGGCATCGGCCAGGCCCATCGCGCACATCACCAGCCGCGATCCGGGGACTTGCTCGAGCACCCGTGACCACAGCGCGACCGTTGCCGGCGAGAGCTTGGCCAGATGATTGAAGCTGCCGAACGTCAGCGGCGCCGCCGGATCGCGCTCGCGCACCGGCGGCGCCTGTGGCGGCGGCAGGTAGCACAGGAAGCAGCCTGGAAGCCGCAACGGCTGACGCGCAGAATGCGTGTCCGCAGGCAGGGTGACCGCGTCGCCGATAACCCCGTCGCAACCTGCCAGGCCGGTATCGAACAGGTAGCCCAGATAGCCCAGTTGCAGCGGCGCACACCGACTGGCCAACAGGTGCGGCCTGCTGCCGTGGGTGTGGCCACTGAGATCGATCAGCACGTCGATGGCATCGTCCCGGATGCGCTGCATTACCCGCGCGTCGGACTCACCGCGCACATCCCGCCATGCAGCGGCATGCGACTGCAGGATCGCCGTGGTCGCGTCCGGGGCGCCATCGCTGTAGCAGCACCAGGCGATCCGGCTTCGGTCGCAACCCACCAGCAACGGCTCGACGAACCAGCCGACCGGATGCCGGCGCAGATCAGGGGACAACAGGCCGACCCGCAGCGGCCGGGATCCGGGCCGGTAGCGCACCCGTGGTCGAAGCGGCGGTGCCTTCAGCGGCGGGATCTCGCGCCCGAGTTGCAGGTGCCGTGCCAGAACCGCGTCGGGCGCCACCGAACCCGCAGCGCTCCCGGCGGCGACCGCGTCGTCCATGTAGAGCAGGCTCATGCAGGCGTTCTGTCTGGCCTGCAGCGAGGGCGAGGACGCGGCGGCGGCACGGGCATCGGCCTCCGCCGCGGCCGCTTCGCCACAGAACAGATGCAGACCGACGCGCGCCAGACGCGTGCCTGAGGCGTCCGGGGTCAGCGTCAGACAGCGATCGGCAACCTGCATCGCTTCGCTGAATCGCAACCGGTCGCGCAGGTGCTCCACGAGCAGGGCAGACGCGATGGGATGCCCCGGATCGATGGCGAGCGCGTCACGAGCAGCCGCCTCCATCGCCACCGGATCGCCCGAGATACTGGCGCCGGCCGCGAGCAGTGCGTGCACTTCCGCGTCCCCGGGCAGCAGGGCCCTGGCCTGTTCCAGTGCCTGCCGCGCCAGTGGCATCTGCTGCTGGTGCAGTGCCAGCCTGGCCAGCAGTTTCAGCGCCATCGGTGCCGGCGGCTGCGCGCCCAGTGCCACCGACAGACCATGCATGGCCTGCTCGACCTGCCCGCGGCGCATCGATTCCTGGGCTTGACTGACGAGGCGCTGGTCCATCGATCGAGTTTAACAATCAGCGGCGCGGGCCCGAACCGGCCCGCCTCGTGCCGCCCGCTGCCCACGCCGACGCAGCTCGCAGCTCGCAGCTCGCAGGCATGAGGCGACCACTGCCACAGGCGATGCAATACGATGGGCGGATGCTCCCCGCCGTGCCCAACGCGCCTGTTCCGCCCGAACTTGAGGCGCTCACCACGCCCCTGGCCTGGGCGGGCCCGGACGGCGCCATTGGCGGCTGCAACCAGGCCTTCGCACGCTGGCTCGGGGTCGGAATGCGGCGCATGCGCGGGCGTCAGCTGAGGGAGCTGGACAGCGACGGCCGCGTGGCCGAAGCGCTCGACAAGCTTGGTTCGCCCGATGCGCGCCTGCGCCTGAGGCGGGTATGCCTGCGCTACCCCGACGCCGACGAGCGTTTCGCCGACGTGTGGCTGAGCCGGCGCGACGACGGCGGTTGCCTGGTGGAGGCGCATCCGGTGGACGAATTCCCCGGCGACGACCCCGCGTTGCTGCTGCCATCGGCGCTATCGGCATCGCTCAAGGGCCTGGCGCATGAGTTGCGCAACCCGCTGGCCGGGGTCAAGGGCGCGGCGCAGCTGCTGGCGCGGCGCATCGACGGGCTCGACGACGGGGGCGCGGCACGCGAGTTGCTGTGACTGATCGACGACGAGGTCGGCCGGCTGACCGCGCTGCTGTATGCCTTGTTTAGCCCGACCCCG
>DATHRJ010000225.1:0-4650 GCA_035465455.1 Lysobacter sp. | reverse complement strand
CGACTCCGACGCATTCGCCTCGCTGCCACTGTCACCGGCGCTGCTGCAGGGCGTCGACGCGCTCGGGTACCTGCGCATGACCCCGATCCAGCAGCAGGCACTGCCGGCGATCCTGGAAGGCCGCGACCTCATCGGCCAGGCGCCGACCGGCAGCGGCAAGACCGCGGCGTTCGGCATCGGCCTGCTGCAGCGGATCGACCCGGGCAAGATCCAGACGCAGGCGCTGGTGCTGTGCCCGACCCGGGAGCTGGCCGACCAGGTCGGCAAGCAGCTGCGCAAGCTCGCCGTCGGCATCCCCAACCTCAAGCTGTCGGTGTTGTGCGGCGGCATGCCGCTGGCGCCGCAGCTCGCCTCGCTCGGCCACGACCCGCATGTCGTGGTCGGCACGCCCGGGCGGATCCAGGAACTGCTGAAGAAGAAGGCGCTGCATCTGCGCGGGGTGCGCACGCTGGTGCTGGACGAGGCCGACCGCATGCTCGACATGGGCTTCGAGGACCAGATCCGCGACGTGGTCGCCAAGACCCCATCGGGGCGCCAGAGCCTGCTGTTCTCGGCGACTTACCCGGATGCGATCCGCGCGATCGGCAACCAGATGCTACGCGACCCGCTGGAGGTCACGGTGGACGCCGTGGCCGACCAGGCACCGGTCGAGCAGCGCTTCTTCGAGGTCGACCCCGCGCGCAAGACCCAACTGCTGGCCGCGTTGCTGCTGGAGTACCGGCCGGAGTCGTGCGTGGTGTTCTGCAACATGCGCCGCGACACCGAGGAGGTGGTCGGGTCGCTGGAGCATTACGGCTTCACCGCGCTGGCGCTGCATGGCGACATGGAGCAGCGCGACCGCGACGAGGTGCTGGTGCGTTTCGCCAACCGCAGCTGCAACGTGCTGGTGGCCAGCGACGTGGCCGCGCGCGGGCTGGATGTCGAGGACCTGGCGGCGGTGGTGAACTACGAACTGCCGACCGATCCGGACGTGTACGTGCACCGCATCGGCCGCACCGGACGCGCCGGCAAGGGCGGCATCGTGCTGAGCCTGTGCAGCCCGCGCGAGGTCGCGCGCGCGCAGGCGATCGAGACCATCCAGGGCAAGCCGCTGCGCTGGGAACGCGCGGTGCCGCTGGCCGGCCGGGCGAGCAACGTCCCCGCCGCGGCGATGAGCACGCTGCGCATCGATGCCGGCCGCACCGACAAGCTGCGTCCGGGCGACATCGTGGGCGCGTTGACCGGCGATGCCGGACTGCCCGTGGCGGCGATCGGCAAGATCGACGTGTTCGCGACGCGTTCGTATGTCGCTATCGCGCGGGCGCAGGCGAACAATGCCCTGACGCGGCTGCGCGAAGGCAAGATCAAGGGCCGCAGGTTCCGGGTCAACCGGCTGTAGCCGGTACCGCGGCGCGCGCGCAAGGCCGGCCTGCGAGGCCGACGTTGCGCGCGCGGCTACTCAGCGCTGGTTGATGCTGTACCTGCCGGGGCCGATCAATGCCATCGCAATCGCGGTGCCAAGGAACATGCCCTGCAGTTCCAGCGCCCAGCCACCCTGACTGTTGAGCTGGCCGAGGTCGCCCATATGCGCGAGCCCGATCGCGAACAGCATATTGACTGCGATCAGCAGTGCGCCGACGCGCGCATGGAAGCCGGCGATCAGCAGGAGCGGACCGAGCACTTCGCCCAGGTACGCGCCGTACGCCAGTTCACCCGGCAGCCCCTGCGCGGCGAGCATGCCCTCGATCCCGCCGACGCCGCCCTTGAGCTTGGCGATGCCGTGCAACAGGATCAGTACGCCCAGTGTGATGCGAAGGATCAGCTTGCCCAGATCGTGCTGCGTGGTGCCGTTCATGGTGCCCCCTGGCTGGTCGAGTGTGTGCCGCCAGCATAAGGGCTATGCCCGCCGGGCGGTTACCGCGAAGCGCCATCCGTTCGATCGCGGGAGCCCGTAAGCTGCGTCCTGGCCAACCGCCACCGGGAATGCGCCATGCTCGCCTACGCCACCATCGGCACCAACGACCTGCCTCGCGCCGCCGGCTTCTACGACGAGGTGCTCGAGCTCATCGGCGGCAAGCGCTTCATGGAGTTCGGCCAGTTCATCGCCTGGGGCACGGGCGAGGATGCGGCGTCGCTGGCGGTGACGAAGCCGTTCGACGGCAACGCCGCGACCGTCGGCAACGGTTGCATGGTGTCGCTGCAGGCGGACAGTCGCGATGCGGTCGACCGGCTCCATGCGAAGGCACTCGCGCTGGGCGGCAGCGACGAAGGCGCGCCGGGGCAGCGCATGGACGGGTTCTATGCGGCGTACTTCCGCGACCTGGATGGCAACAAGCTTTGCGCCTGCTACATGGGCGCCTGATCGCGCCCCGAACGCCGGCGCACGCCAGGCGCTGCTGCGGCATTGCGCGGCGCGCCGTCAGCGGGTAGGGATCTTCAGCCGCTGTCCCTTCCACGCCAGCACCACGCCGTCGGCGGTGATCTCCTCGACCACCGCGTCGCCGATGCGATCGCCCTCGGCCACCCGGGCACCGTCGATGATCGCGAACCGCTGCGTCGGCGCCCACATGTGCATGCTCATTTTCAGTGGCGGCAGCTGCCGCCGTTCGGCCGCCGCGAGGTCCGACAGGCGCAGCGGCGCCGAACCCGAAGCCGCGGCGACGAGCGCGGCGGATTCGTCGGTTGACGCCGCTGCAGCCGGCACCGCGGAAGGCTGAGTAACGGCCGCCATGGGCATGGGCGGCGATCGGGGCGCCGCGGCAGGAGCGGGGGAGGCAACGGGAGCGGGCGCGGCCACGGCCAGCGTCGTGGCCGGCGCGCGCGCCGGCGGTAGCGACTGCGTTGCCGCGGCTGGTGGACTGGCCGGCATCGGCGCACGGTCTTCGCCGGCCGACGTGGGTGGCGACACGGCGATCGGGGCTGCGCCAGCGCTAGTGTCAGGGATGGCGGATGGCTGCATGCCGCCGACCGGCTTGTCAGCCGCGCCGGCGTTGCCGCTGCTGTCCCCCGGCATGACGCCCACCGCAACGGTGGTCGCAACCGGAACCTCGCCCGCGTCCGGTGGCATCGGCAGCACGCTGCGTGTCAGCCACAGCGCGACCGCCAGGACCACCGCGGTGGCCAATGCCAGCGCCAGCCACAACCAGGCAGGCGGCCCGTCGCGGACCTGCACCAAGGCCGGTGAGGGCTCGGCATGCAGGTCCGGCACCTGGCCGCGGCGGCGCTCGGCCTCGGACTTGCGCAACGCTTCGAGGATCAGCGACATGGCTCTACTCCAGCGCCAACAGCAAGCGCGCGCCATCGTGGCGCGATGACATCGCCATCAGCGTCTCCGGCCCGATCACGCCATCGCTGGCGAGCCCGCGTGCGCGTTGATAGGACCGCACCGCCTCGCGCATCGTCGCGTCGACCCGTGCCGGGGCACTGGTTGCGGCGAGGTAGCGCGGCTGCAGCTGCGCGGCCACCCAGTCGATCACCGGACCACTGGCACCGGTGCCAAACGCGTTCACCGGCAATGCGCCAGGGGCCAGTTCCAGCGCCGCCGGCGCAGGCCACAGCGCCACATAGTCCCCGGTCCATGCGTGATCCAGCGCGACCCGGTCGACGTCCAACACCTCGCCGTGCATTTGCAGGCGCACGTCGAGCGCGTCGAGCCCGAGCAGCAGCGCCCACGATTCCGTGTCGCCGTCGCGCACCCGCAACAGCGCCGGGCGGCCGAGGGTGGCGAGCTTGTCGAGCGTCGCGATGCCGCGCACGCAATGCAGGTGCGGGACCTGCGGCGCGGCGGCGCAGCCCGCTGCCGGGTCGGTGGATGGTCCGTCGGCCGGCACCTGCCACATCGCCAGCAACGCCTGCCAGGCCGATCGACCGCCGTCGCTGGCGACGATGCGCTGGGCCAGGCCCCCGGCATCGACCGTGACGGCGGCAGGCGCATCGGCCGGTGCGGTCGCCAGGTCTGCCGGTGACTGCGCCACCGCGTCGGCGCCCGCCGAGGCCGACGCCGCCGCGCTGGCCTCGGGCACCGCCACCGGACTCGGCCACAGCCACAGCACCGCCGCCAGCACTGCTGCCGCCGTTGCCGCGACCGCCAGTGCGATGCCGCGCCGCGGCCAACGCCCGCGCTTGGGCGCGAGCGCCTCGCTCGCGGCGCGATCCACCCAGCGCGCGTGCAGACTCGATGCGTCGTGCGCGTAGCCGGCCAGCAGCGTGCGCTCGGCGATGACGTTGATCAGCCGCGGCACGCCGCCGGCATGGCGATGGAGGCGTTGTGTCGCCTCGGCGGTAAACGGGAAATGCGCGCCCCCGGCCACGCGCCAGCGATGGCGCAGGTACTGCGCGGTCTCCGCGACATCCAGCGGGGTCAGGTGGTAGCGCGCGGTGATGCGCTGCGCCAGCTGGCGCAGGTCGTTACGCGCCAGCATCGTGCGCAGTTCGGGCTGGCCGATCAGGATGATCTGCAGCAGCTTCTGGGTCGGCGTTTCCAGGTTGGTCAGCAGTCGCACCTGCTCGAGCGCATCGGCCGAGAGGTTCTGCGCCTCATCGATGATCAGCACCACGCGCAGACCGTCCGCGTAGGCCTGCAGCAGGTAGGCGTTGAGCAGGTCGACCAGCGACTTGCGGCTGCCGCGGCGGTCGCCGGGTTCGAGTCGCAGTTCCTCGCAGATGGTTTCC
>DATHRJ010000224.1:0-4330 GCA_035465455.1 Lysobacter sp. | reverse complement strand
GATGATGAGGTATTTCCAGCGCGCGTAGGTCAGCATCGGTTATCCCAGCGGCGGCCATTGCGGCCGCCGTACGTCAAGAACTGCAAGGGTGGGTAGCGGTTTCCCATCGGCCCCGACGAGGCCATCAAGGTAAGCCGGGCTCAGGCCGCCTTCAACGTGCCCTTGGGCAGTACGTTGGCGATGGCGCCCTTCTGCACGCGGATGCGCACGTTGTAGGCGATCTCGACGCAGACGAAGTTGTCGCCGATGTCGATGATGGTGCCGGCGATTCCGCCGTTGGTGATCACCTCGTCTCCGCGCGACAGCTTCTCCAGCATCGCCTTGTGTTCCTTGGCGCGCTTCATCTGCGGGCGGATCATCAGGAAGTACATCACGCCGATCAGCAGGATCGGGAACAGCAGCGACATGCCGCCGAATGCGCCCGGCTGGGCGGCGGCCTGGGCGTGGGCAGGTGCGATCACGAGGTCGAGCAGGTTCATCTGGGGCATCCGTTGGCCGAATCAGCCGGGGATTATGCCACGGGCGGTTGCTTCAACCCCTTTCCCGCCGGGAGAGGGGCTGGGGTGAGGGGTCGGCGGCCCCTCTGCTTCGCCCGGTCCCGGGAGCGAAAGGGAACCGGCCGCTCATCTACGCAAGGAATGGAAAGCCTCACGAAACGCGGCAAAGGTCCCCTGCCCGATCGCCTCGCGCATCTGCGCCATCAGCCGCTGGTAGTACCGCAGGTTGTGCAGGGTGCCCAGCATCGGCGCGAGCATCTCGTTGCAGCGGTCCAGGTGGCGCAGGTATGCGCGGCTGAAGCCGTTGCGGCAGGCGTAGCAGTCGCAGCCCTCCTCGATCGGGCGCAGGTCGCGCTCGTACTGGGCGTTGCGCACGCGCACGGTGCCGGTGGCGGTGAAGTAGTGGCCGTTGCGCGCGTTGCGGGTCGGCATCACGCAGTCGAACATGTCGATCCCGCGTGCGACCGACTCCACCAGGTCTTCCGGCCGACCGACGCCCATGAGGTAGCGGGGGCGGTCGCCGGGCAGTTGCGGACAGGTGTGCTCGAGCATCGCGTTGCGCTCGGCCTCCGGCTCGCCGACCGCAAGACCACCGATCGCGTAGCCGTCGAAGCCCATCGCAGTGAGCCCGGCGGCCGAACGGGTGCGCAGCTCGCGGTGCATGCCGCCCTGGACGATCCCGAACAGCGCCGCATCGTTGCCCTCGTGCGCCTTCTTGGAGCGCTCCGCCCAGCGCAGGCTCAGCTCCATCGAGGTGCAGGCGAGCTTCTCGGTCGCCGGTGCACCGTCGACCAGGTACGGCGTGCACTCGTCGAAGATCATCACCACGTCCGAATCGAGCACCTTCTGGATGTGCATGCTCTCCTCGGGACCGAGGAACACCTTGCGGCCGTCGATCGGCGCGGCGAAGGTGACCCCGGCCTCGGTGATCTTGCGCTTGTGCGCCAGCGAGAACACCTGGAAGCCGCCGGAGTCGGTGAGGATCGGCCCGTTCCAGCGCGCGAAGCCATGCAGCCCGCCGTGATCGGCGATCACCTCCAGGCCCGGACGCAGGAACAGGTGGAAGGTGTTGCCCAGGATCATTTCCGCGCCGAGCTCGGCGACGTGCTCGGGCAGGATGCCCTTGACCGAGCCGTAGGTGCCCACCGGCATGAACGCCGGGGTCTCGACCGTGCCGCGCGGGAACGTCAGCCGACCGCGGCGGGCCGCGCCGTCGGTGCCGAGCAGCTCAAAACCCATCCGGCTCATGGGCTGGCCTGCACGGCGCTGGTCTCTTCGCTGCGCGGATACAGCAGCATCGCGTCGCCGTAGGAAAAGAAGCGATAGCGCTCGTGGATCGCGTGCTCGTAGGCGGCGAACACCCGCTCCTTGCCGGCGAAGGCGGAGATCATCATAAGCAGGGTGCTCTCGGGCAGGTGGAAGTTGGTGATCAGCGCATCCACCGAGCGTATGCGGTAGCCCGGCAGGATGAACAACCGGGTCTCGCCCGCGAACGGCTGCAGTTCGCCCTCGCCATCGGGATTGAGGCGCGATGCCGATTCCAGCGCGCGTACCACGGTGGTGCCGACCGCGACCACGCGCCCACCGGCGGCACGCGTGCGCCGGACCCGGTCGACCAGCTCGGCGCCGACATTGAGCCACTCGCTGTGCATGACGTGCTGGTCGAGGTTCTCGGCGCGCACCGGCTGGAACGTGCCGGCGCCGACATGCAGGGTCACGTGGCCGAACTGCACGCCGCGCGAGGTCAGCGCATCCAGCAGCGGCTGGTCGAAGTGCAGCCCGGCGGTGGGCGCGGCGACCGCGCCGATCTGGCGTGCGAACACGGTCTGGTAGCGCTCGGCATCGTCGGCGCCGGGTTCGCGCTGGATGTACGGCGGCAGCGGCAGCCGCCCGGCGTGCAGCAGCCAGCTCTCGAGCGGCTCGGGCCGACCGTCGTGATGCACGTCGAAGCGCAGCCGGTAGAACTCGCCGTCACGGCCCAGCACTTCGGCCTCCCCGCCGGCGTCCAGCGCGATCCGCGCGCCGGCCTTGGGCGACTTGCTCACGCCCAGCTGCGCACGCGCCTCCTGCCCGCCGAGCAGGCGCTCGATCAGGATCTCCACGCGCCCGCCGGTGGCCTTGGTGCCAAACAGCCGCGCCGGGATCACCCGGGTGTCGTTGAACACCAGCAGGTCGCCGGGCGCGAGCAGCGCCGGCAACTCGTCGAACGCACGGTCCTGCAGTGCCGCCGCACCCGGCGGCACTACCAGCAGGCGGCTGGCCGAGCGCTGCGGCAGCGGCGCCTGCGCGATCAGCTCGGGCGGCAGGTGGTAATGGAAGTCGGACTTCTTCAAGGGGGAATCGAGGCGACAGCGTCGCGCCGGGAGTCGCATGTGCGCGGGTGGGCATTATCGGGGCCGGCGCGGGACACGCCAAATGCACCCGCCGGAAAATGGCGCGCGCCGACGTATCGCCATGGCCGGGGGTTACGCGCGCAGGGACGCGATGCTAAAATCGGCACCTCAAGAAATACCCAAGTCGTTGTTTTTATTGCACTAGCACTGGACGCGAGGACCTCCTCGCGTTCTTGGTTTGTGTTCCATGGAGGACACCATGCACCTGATCGACATGCTCTCACCGCTGCGCGCCCATGCCGGCACGCGCCGCACCCCCGGCCTGGACGACGCCACCCTCACCCGCTTCGCCGGACATCCGGAGCTGATCGAGGCAATCGAGGCCGCACGCGCCGAGTACGAGCAGATCAAGGACGAGTTCGCCGGGCTGCTGGACCTCGACGAGGACGCGCAGGTGCATGCGGTGCAGGCGGGCTATATCAATTTCTATCCCGACGACGCGGTCAACCCGTACATCGCACTGGTTGCGCGCGGCCCGTGGATCGTCACGCTCAAGGGCGCGGTGCTGCACGATTCGGGCGGCTACGGCATGCTCGGCTTCGGCCATGCGCCGGCGCAGATCATCGCGGCAATGGCCAAGCCGCAGGCGATGGCCAACATCATGACGCCGAACCTGTCGCAGCTGCGTTTCGACAAGCTGCTGCGCGAAGCGATCGGCACCGGTCGCCAGTGCCCCTACACCCGCTTCATGTGCCTCAACTCGGGGTCCGAATCGGTCACCCTGGCCGCGCGCATCGCCGATGCCAACGCCAAGCTGATGACCGAGGCCGACGGCCGCCATCCGGGCTGCACGATCAAGCGCGTGGTCGTGAAGGGCAGCTTCCATGGCCGCACCGACCGGCCGGCGCTGTACTCCGATTCCAGCCGCAAGTCCTACGTGCAGCACCTGGCCAGCTACCGCGGCGAGGATTCGGTCATTGCGATCGAGCCGTACGATGTCGCGGCATTGAAGCAGGTGTTCGCCGATGCGCAGCACCACGGCTGGTTCATCGAGGCGATGTTCCTGGAGCCGGTGATGGGCGAAGGCGATCCGGGCCGTGCGCTGCCGGTGGCGTTCTACGCCGCGGCGCGCGAGCTGACCCAGGCGCACGGCTCGCTGCTGCTGGTCGATTCGATCCAGGCCGGCCTGCGCGCGCACGGCGTGCTGTCGATCGTCGATTACCCCGGCTTCGAAGGCCTCGACGCGCCGGACATGGAGACCTACTCCAAGGCGCTCAATGCCGGCCAATACCCGTTGTCGGTGCTCGCCGTGGGCGAACGTGCGGCCGGGCTGTACAAGAAAGGCCTCTACGGCAACACCATGACGTCCAACCCGCGAGCGCTCGACACCGGCTGCGCGGTGCTGGCGCAGGTGACGCCGGCGTTGCGCGACAACATCCGTGCGCGCGGCGCGGAGGCGGTGGTCAAGCTCGAGAAGCTCAAGGCCGAGCTCGGCGGGCT
>DATHRJ010000223.1:0-2239 GCA_035465455.1 Lysobacter sp. | reverse complement strand
CCACCGAGTTTCCAGTGCGCCGCGGGGCGGTACTCGATCCCCAGCTCGCCGCCGCGGATCCTGGCGTCGACTCCCGACACTGACGACATCGGCCGTTTCATCCCCGGCTGGTAGGAAAGCAAGATGTAGTCGTCGATGCGTCCCGCATACGCCGACACCCATGCATCGACCCGTTGACTGCGGTACTGCAGGCCGATATCCAGCTGCGTGGTTTTTTCGGTGTCGACGCCGGCGAACGCATTCGGCGCGCCGTCCGGGCCGCGGTCGGGCGAGAACAGCTCCCAGTAATCGGGCATGCGCTCGGTGTGGCCGATGCCCGCGTACCAGCTCAGCGGGAGCTGCCTGGCGTCCTGCTCGAAGCGCAGGAACCCGGCGCCAAGGGTCTCGCGGCGGGTGACCCCAGCGGTCGGATTCGGCACCGGCACGGCGCCGATGGTGATGCGCTCGTCCTTTGCCGATGCGCGATCGACCCGGGCGCCGGCGACCAGCCGGTTGCGCTCGGCCATGCGCCACGTGCCCTCGCCGAACACGCCGATGTTGTCGAAGCGTGCGTCGGTGGTCCACCGCCGCGACAGGTAGACATCGCGACCGGGCGCCTTGCGCTGGCGATGGCGGCTGTCCTGGCCATCCACTCCCGCGGTCACGTCGAGGACGTCGGTGCGCCACGTGGCGGCGAACCGCCCGCCGGTGGTCAGCCGGTCGACGTTGGACGCCATCGGCATCGGCATCGCGCCCAACGGATTGGTCTGGCGCAGGCTGTAGTTGTCCATCACGTGGTCGGCATGGTTGAGGAACACGCTCGCCTCGATCTCGTCCAGGGCGCCATCGAGGTTGCGTTTCTCGAAGCGCAGCGCGTAGCTTTCGCGCTCGAACTGCGAGCCATCCATGCTGCGCCCGGCATAGCGCGCCTCGCCATCGCCAAATCCGGCCGACACTTCCAGCAACGTGTCCGCGTCGGGGGTCCAGCCCAGTGCGACGTCCGCATTCCACTTGTTCCATGCCGACGCGACGACATTGCCGTCGCCGTCCTCGTAGTCGTCCGAATCCGAGCGGTTGGCACTGACCCGCGCATAACCCAGCGGCGCGCCGACAGTCGCATCGAACACCTGGTCGTTGCGACCGGACGAGCCGCCGAGCACGCTGCCACCCAGCTTCAGCACCGGCGATCCGAAATACTCGCGATCGCGCTCGAAACGCACCGTTCCGGCCGACGCACCCGGCCCCCACAGCACCGTCTGTGGCCCCTTCACCACCACCAGCCGGTCGTAGGTTTCCGGCGAGACGTAGGACATCGGGTTGTCCATGCGCGACGGGCAAGCACCGGGCATGGCGCCGTCGTTGGTGAGCAAGTTCAGGCGTGAACCGAACATCCCGCGCAGCACCGGATCACCGTTGGTGCCGCCGTTGCGTATCGCGCTGAAGCCGGGAATCGTCTTGAGGTAGTCGGCGCCGTCGCTGGCTGGCACGGGCTGTCGCGGCAGCCGCGGATCGGTTTCGAAAGTGAGCGGCGACACCGGCCGCACCGCGGTCACCACCACCGCGTCGAAAGTTGCGGCAACATCCTGGGGCAGATCCGCGGCAAACGCGGGCAAGGAAACAACGAGCGCGGCGGTGACGGCCACGGACAGGCACGATGCGCGCGGCATCGCGATAGAAAAGGTCGACATGGAAACTCCAGAAAGCACAAGGCGCACGCGGTCATCGCCGCGCGCAGGGGTCAGGTGGCTTGTGTTTCAGAGAGCGACGGGTGGCCCACGCGAGCCCAGTCCGCTGGGATGGCCGCGCCCGTTTCGGGGCACTGGCCCAAATGCGGCGAGCCGTTGCCCCGCCAGTTGCGGGAACGCCAGCACGACCCACAGCACCAGCATGGTGAGCGCGGCCAACAGCGGGCAATAGGCGCAGTCCATCGGCATGTCGCCCGATGGCCTCGGTGCGCCGGGATCGACATCACCCAGCGGAATCTTGACCAGTTGCAGTCCGGTCATGGTGCACATCTGCGCCCAGACCCCATCGGACTGCGAAGCCGCACCCAGCACCCGGCCGGTGGCGGGCAGCAGCAGCAGCATCAGCAAGGCAACCAGTGCCAGCCGGCTCATCGAGCGGTGGAAGGAACGCGAGCGAATCACGGCGGACATTATAGGTGGGTACCCGCCCGGCCCCAGGTCGCGGTTGCCCGTGGGAATGGCCGACCGCCGAAGGTCTCCGGGAATGGAGCCTACCAACCGTGCTGGTGCGGATC
>DATHRJ010000222.1:0-3607 GCA_035465455.1 Lysobacter sp. | reverse complement strand
GCCGCGGCTCGCCGCCAGTACGCTGCCGTCGCTGATCATCTTCACCGCCATGGCTACATCGGCATCGAGTGCGCGATCGTGCGGCATGAAGGCGATGCGCTCGCGGATCGCCGCATGCGCGGCAGCAACCGCGCGGCCGGGACGGAACTCGGCCGCTGCGGCCAGTTCTTCGCGCAGCCCTTCGACCTCCTCCAGAAACCCCTTGTTCTCGTCGCTGCCGGGGATCGGCCAGCCATGCACCTTGCCAGCCAATGCCTGGGCATTGGCATGAAACGCCAACGAGCGCGCCGCGTTGATCATGTCCAGGCGCAGGTCCAGCGCCTGGGCGGCGGTGTACAGCTCCAGCCCGAGCACCTTGCCCAGGTCGTCGGCCATCGCGAGCACATGACGGGCCTCGTTCGCACCCATCGAGACGTGGTCCTCGGCGTTGGCGCTGGTCGGGATCGAATACACCGACGCCGGGTGGGCGCGGCTGGCAAGGTCGTTGACGATCGCCGCGGCGGTGTACTGCACGATCATGAAGCCCGACTCGGTGGCGTCCTCGTTGCCGATCAGGAAACCGGGCAGCCCGTCGTTGGTCGCCGGGTCCAGCAGCTTGTTGAGGCGGCGCTCGGAGATGCTCGCCAGCACCGGAATCGCGGCCTTGACGTAGCTCATCGCCAACGCCAGCGGCATGCCGTGGAAATGGCCGGCGGAGATCACCTGCTGCTCGACGTGCTCGGCCTGCGCGTCGGGAAACACGATCGGGTTGTCGGTCAGCGAGTTGAGTTCGATCTCGAACACGCGCGCGGCCTGGGCGACCGCATCGCGCACCGCGCCATGCACCTGCGGGGTGCAACGCAGCGAGTAGCTGTCCTGCGGCTGGTGCTTCTTGCCGCCCCGGAACGGGCGGAAGCGCGTGTAGAACTTCTCGCGGCCGTGGCGCTGCGAGAATGGCACCCAGTCCCAGGCGATGTCGAAACGCAATGAGTGCGCCTCGGGATGACTGTCGGACAACGCACCCCAGCTGCTCGGCTGCCATGCGCGGAACCGTGGCACGAGGTGGTACGGAATGTCGGCCAGGGTGGAACCGGCCAGCAGGCGCCGCAGGTTGGCCGCGGCCTCGACCTGCCCCGGGTGCGGGCGCAGCTCGTGCACCGGCTCGGCGAAGGCACCGAGCCTTCCGGCGAAAGCGTCGATCGTCATCGCCGCGGCGAGGTCGGCGGTATCCAGCAGGTCCTCCAGCACGGCGAGGGCGAGCACCCCGCACGCCAGCATCTGCGCGGTGCCGTTGTTGAGCGCCAGGCCCTCCTTGTAGGACAGGCGCACCGGCTCCAGTCCGGCGCGCGCCAGCGCCTGCGCGCCGCTGATGCGCTCGCCGCCGTAGAAAGCCTCACCGCCACCCAGCAGTACGATCGCCAGGTGCGACAACGGCGCCAGGTCGCCCGATGCGCCGACCGAACCCAGTTGCGGCACCACCGGCACGATCCCGGCATTGAGCATCGCCACCAGCGCCTGCAGCGTCTGCACGCGGATGCCGGAGTGCCCGCGCATCAGCGTGTTGATGCGGATGCACAGCATCGCGCGAACCACGTCGGGTGCGAACGGCTCGCCGACGCACACGGCGTGGGTGACGATCAGGTTGCGCTGCAGTTCCTCGTGCAGGGTTTCGTCCGGATGCGCGGCGCCGTCGGCCGGCTCGCGCAATCGATGCGAACCGAGCAGGCGATCGGCGTTGCTGCCAAAACCGGTGGAGACGCCATAGATCGGCTCCTCGCGACGCACCTGTTCGGCCAGGAATTCCGCCGCGCGCGCCACCGCCGGCAGCTGTTGCGGGGCCAGCTCGACCTTCGCCCCGCGCGCGACCGCGACCAGGCCCGCGCGCGTGAGCGAACGGCCATCGAGCCGGATCACGCCACTGTTCGGATCGGCCGGGTTCATCCCGGCACCTGCACGTTGGGCTGCGCGATTTCCACCCTCAGCGCGCGCACCAGCTCGGCCCGATCGACCTCGAACTGGTCGGCGCGACGCAGGTCCTTGACCGTGACCGTGCCCTTGGCGAGCTCGTCGGCACCCAGCACCACGACAAAACGGATGCCGGCGCGATCCGCGTACTTGAACTGCTTTGCCAGCTTCGACGACTCCATCACCACCTCGGTATTGAAGCCGCCGTGGCGCAGGTCGCTGGCCACCGCGAGGCAGTGCGGCAACGATGCCGCGTCCATCTGCGTGACCAGCACCTGCACCGTGCTCTCGGCGCGATTGACCAGCCCGGCCTCGCGCAGCTGCCAGAACAGCCGGGTCAGGCCGATGGAGATGCCCACTCCCGGCAGCTTCGACTTGCTGTAGTGGCTGGCGAGGTTCTCGTAGCGTCCTCCCGAGCAGATCGAGCCGATCTCCGGGTAGGCGTCCAGCGTGGTCTCGTAGACGGTGCCGGTGTAGTAATCCAGGCCGCGCGCGATCGAGAAGTTCAGCGCATACGCCGACTCCGGGACGCCCAGCGCGCGCACCAGCTCCAGCACCTCACGCAGTTCCGCCACGCCCTCGCGCAGCGATTCGTTGCCAGTCGCGGCATCGACAAGGGCATCGAGCTTGCGCAGCGCATCATCGTGCGAACTGGAGCGCAACTTGACGAATTCCAGTATCGACTCGACAGCATCGGCTCCCAGGCCAAAGGCTTCGCTGCCCAGCGTCGCGCGCACATGGTCCTCGCCACGCTTGTCGAGCTTGTCGACCTCGCGCAGCACCAGCGCCTGCAGCGCCGGATCGGCCACGCCCTGGGCTTCGAAAAACCCGCGCATCAGCTTGCGGTTGTTGAGCTGGATGGTGAAGGCGCCGATGTCGAGTTCGGAAAACACCGCGTGGATCACCGCCGGCAGTTCCGCGTCGAAACGCACGCTCAACGCGTCCTTGCCGATCACGTCGATGTCGCACTGGTAGAACTCGCGGAAGCGCCCGCGCTGGGCGCGCTCGCCGCGGTAGACGCGCTGCATCTGGTAGCGGCGGAACGGGAAGGCGAGGTCGTGCTCGTGCTCGGCGACGTAGCGCGCCAGCGGCACGGTGAGGTCGAAGCGCAGCGCCATTTCCGGCGCAAGCAGCTCGCGCGCCGATTTCCGGACCACCTCCGCATCGGCGGTGTCGGCCTGGACCACGGCCCTGGAGATCGCCTCGATCCCGTTCTCCAGTGCGCCGGTCGACTGCACGAAATACACCTGGCGCTCGGTCTCGCCGCCGGACTTGGTCAGCAGCACCTCGGAAAGCTCCATCACCGGGGTCTCGACCGGCAGGAACCCGAAACGCTCGAAATTGCGCCGGATCGTGTCGAGCATGCGCTGGAAGGCGATCTGGTCGGGAGGCAGAAGCTCCATCACCCCTGGCGGGGTACGCGGCTTGATCAAGCGGATCTCCAAGGTCGGCGGTGGCGCAGGCGGAAGCCGCACAGTCTAAACGGCCTGCCGCCCCGCCCCCAACGCGGGTTCGATGCGGACTGGTTGCAGCGCACCCCTTGCCTTGGCTGCGGTGTCTGGCTAGAATTCGCGGCTCTGCTGTCGGGGTGTAGCTCAGCCTGGTAGAGCGCTACGTTCGGGACGTAGAGGTCGCAGGTTCGAATCCTGTCTCCCCGACCAAT
>DATHRJ010000221.1:0-2736 GCA_035465455.1 Lysobacter sp. | reverse complement strand
GGCCGGTCGATTTCCTTGGCGGCATGCGCCAGTTGCAGGCACTCGGGTCCGTGGTCTTTCTCGAGATTGGTCCGGGCACGACGTTGTCGGGATTGGTCCGCTCGTTCTCGCCCGAGGCGCGGGTGGTGTCGACGTTGCCGTACCCCAAGGATGCAACACCCGATGACGACGTCTTCGCCGCGGCCGGCGGGCAGCTCTGGGCGCATGGCGTCGACATCGACTGGACCGCATGGCGGCAGCCATCGTCGGGCCGACGGATCCCGTTGCCGACCTATCCATTCCAGCGCCAGCGGCACTGGGTCGAGCCCGGCTCCGGCGAGCCGGCAATAGCCGCAGTCCAGGACAACGCCCGCAGGCCATTCGAGGATTGGTTCCATGTCCCCGACTGGACCAGCACGGTCGCGGCGGGCGGGCAGGGCGACATCACCCGGGTGCTGGTGTTTGCCGGCAGCTGGGGTGTCGCCGCCTCGCTGGTGGAGGTGGTGCGCGAGCGTGGCATCGATGCAGTCACCGTGCAGATGGGCACGAAGTTCTCGCTTGCGGGCAGCCGGATCGTCATCGATCCCACCTCGGATGCGGACTGGGACGCGCTCGCCAATGCGGCGGGCGTGTTCTCGCATCTGGTGTATCTGTGGCCCCTGGATACCGCCATGGCGTGCATGTCCAAGGTCACCGCGGGTTGCTTCGACCACCTGCTGCGCATTGGCAAGCGCATCGACCGTTTCTGTGACAGCCAATCGGGCCTGAAGCTGCTGGTGGCGACGGCCAACGCGCACCAGATCGCCGGCGAAGCCGGCGGTGCCCCCTACCAGGCGCTCGTAGCGGGTCCGGTGCGGACGATGCCGCAGGAGTATCCGGGTGTCAGCGCGAGATGGGTGGACTTCGATGCGGCGCGGATTGAGTGGAACCCGGCGGAAACGGCCGCGCAGCTCATGCTCGAACTGGAGGCCGGCAGCAACGACGAGACCATCGCCTGGCGTAACCGGCGGCGCTACCGGTCCACCCTGACGCCCCTGCGACTTGCACGATGCGAAGCTGGGGCATCGGCATTGCGTGAGGGTGGCTGTTACCTGATCACCGGCGCGTTTGGTGGCGTCGGGCAGGTGCTCGCGCGCTATCTGGCAGGCCGCTACAAGGCGCATCTGCTGCTTGCCGCGCGCACCGGGCTACCGCCTACCGGCGAGCGCGATGCCTACCTTGCCGGCTCGTCGCCGGGCGATGACGTCCGGCGCAGGATCCAGGCGGTGGCACTGCTGGAATCATGCGGCGCCAAGGTGGACGTCATAGCGGTCGATGTGGCCAAGGGTCAACTGCTGAAGCAGGCGATCACCGACCTTGGCGTGGGCAAGCTGGACGGCATCTTCCATGCGGCAGGCCTGCTGGACGACGCCATGATCGGGATGAAGTCGATTCCCGCGGCGCACCGCGTGCTCCATCCGAAAGTGGCAGGGGCGCTGGGGCTGCAGAGTATCAATCCGCTGGCACCGGATTTCGTTCTCTATTTTTCCTCGATCAGCGCCCAGGCTGGCGTCGCCGGGCAGGTGGACTACAGCGCGGCCAATGCATTTCTGGATGCCTTCGCGGCCTGCACCGATGCGCAGTCCACCACGACGCGCCACATCGCGGTGGAGTGGAGCGGTTGGCGTGACGCTGGAATGGTTGCGGCCCTGGCGGCCAAGGCAGGCTACGCGCCGGTTCCGCCTGCGGACGCGGACCTGACGAAGCACCCGGTGCTGACATGGCGCACGGTCGGCAGCGATGGCCGCTGTTGCTACTCGGGGATGATCACGCCCGAGTCGGTGTGGTTCATGGACCAGCACCGGCTCAACTCCGGTGAGGCGATTCTTCCCGGTACCGGGTACATCGACCTGATCGCGACCGCGATGCAGCAGTTGCGCGGCCGGTTCCTGCCGATGCGCATTACCGGGCTGACATTGGCCGCACCGCTGCTGTTGCATGCGCGGGAAAAGCGTCTGCTCAAACTCGACATCACGCCAGCCGCCTCCGGTGGCGCCGACCGCTACGCCATCGCCATATCCAGTCACGGCGCCGATCCTGACGATGTGCTCGACCATGCTGTTGCGGAGCTGTCGCAGCATCCTGGTGACATCGATGCGAGCCGAAAGCCACTCCCATCGCCAGGTTGCCTCACCCGGATCGATGCGGCTTACTCGCACCCGGCTTTGACGTTCGGCCCAAAGTGGGATTGCCTCACGCAGATGAAGGCAGGCGCATCCGACGCGTTGCTGCGTCTCTCACTGCCAACGCCAGAGGACCTCGCGATCCACACGCTGCACCCGGCGCTGCTGGACATGGCGGTGGGGGCCGCGCAACAGGTGCTGGCGGCGCCGAAGGCTTCGGGGCACCTGCTCCCGCACCGTTACGGCGAGATCCTCATGCTGGCGCCGCTGACGGGAGCGATCGAAAGCCGCGTACATGCTCGCCGGGAGCCCGATCGCCTCAGCCTGGACGTGGATATTCATTCGAGCGATGGCGCGTTGTTGGTGCAGTTTCGCGACTTCGTGCTGAAGCAGGCGTCGCTGGGAGGCAAGGGGCGCAGTGGTGCCTCCATGAACGCGCGTCCACGCCGCCAGGCGGCCAACCCGATCCTCCAGGCCGGTTTCGAGGACGGACTTGGGAACGAGGAGGCCTTGGAGGCAATCGAATCGATCCTCGCTAACCGCGGGCCGCCGCAGGTGATCGTCGCGACCCGCGACCTGGAGCACCTCGTGCGCG
>DATHRJ010000220.1:0-7836 GCA_035465455.1 Lysobacter sp. | reverse complement strand
CGGCGCGCGCTGGCACGAGGACGAGGAAGACCGCTTCCAGGACGACGACCGCTACCGCATGGACGACGGCCGGATGATCCTGAGCAGCGACGGCCTGCCGGGCACCCAGGACAATCGCGTCGGTCATGCGCAGGCCTGGTCGCTGTTCGTGCAGGACGAGATCCGCACCGGCGACTGGATCATCACCCCGGGGCTGCGTTACGAGCACATCGACCTGACCCGCACCGACTACCTGCGCCAGCCGGACGGCCGCAGTTTCGCACCGACCCGCGTGCGCGAGTCCTCGGTGTCGGCATTGATCCCCGGCATCGGCGCCACCTGGCTGCTCAGCGAGCAGTTCAACGTGTTCGCCAGCGCCCACCGTGGTTTCAATCCGCCGTCGCCGGGCTCCAGCGCCGAACCGGAGGAAAGCGTCAACGTCGAGGCCGGCCTGCGCTGGAATCGCGGCGAGCTCGCCACCGAACTCGTCGGCTTCTGGAACGACTACCAGAACCTGGTCGGCACCTGCACGGCATCGACCGGTGGCGACTGCGACATCGGCGAGCAGTTCGAAGCGGGCCAGGCGCGCGTACGCGGCGTCGAGGCCAGCGTCGCCTACGACCTCGGCCGGGCCAACGGCTGGTCGCTCGCGGTACCGGTGAGCGCGGGCTACACCTACACCGATGCCACGTTCCGCAACAGCTTCGCGAGCGACTTCGAGGAATGGGGTGCGGTGCGCAGCGGCGATGAACTGCCGTACCTGCCGGAACAGGCCTTGAACCTGCGGGTCGGCGTCGAGGGCGCGCGCTGGCGCGTCAACCTGGCCGGCAACTACATCGACGACATGCGCACCCAGGCCAGCCAGGGCAACGTGCCGGCGGGCGAGCGTACCCAGTCGGCATTCGTGGTCGACCTGGCCGCCGCGTACCGGATCGGTGCCAACGCCGAGCTGTATGCGCGCGTGGAGAACCTCACCGACCAAACCTGGATCGCCTCACGACGCCCCTCGGGTGCGCGGCCCGGACAGCCGCGGATGAGCTATGTCGGAATGCGGCTGAAATTCTGATCCGCACCCACGATTGACGAGGATGCGACGCAGCAGGGCCGGGGCACTCCCGGCCCTGCTGCGTTGGCAGCCAAGCTACGCCGCCGACGCTTCGATCCGCCGCCAGTCGCCGTCGCTGATGGTTTCCACCAGTTCCAGCGCGTGCAGGTTCTGCAGCAACTGCTCGGGGCGGCTGGCGCCGAGGATCACGCTCGACACCAGCGGGTTGCGCAGGCACCACGCAATCGCCAGTGCTGCCGGCGTGGCGCCCAGTTCCTGGGCAAGCACGGCGAAACGGTGCGCGCGCTGCAGGCGTTCCTCGCCGGGGTTGCCGACCACCACGCGCTGGAGCCAGGCCCGGTCCGCGTGCCCCAGCCGCGAATCGGCTGGCATCGCCTCGGCGTACTTGCCGCTCAGCAGCCCCGACGCCAGCGGCGAGAAGGTGGTGATGCCCAGGCCGAGCTCGGCATACAGCGGCGCGTACTCCAGTTCCACGCGCTCGCGGTGCAGCAGGTTGTACTGCGGTTGCTCCATCGTCGGCGCATGCAGGTGCTGCGCGCGCGCGATCCGGTGCGCCTCGCGGATCTGCGCGGCCGGCCATTCGGAAGTGCCCCAGTACAGCACCTTGCCCTGCCTGATCAGCGCATCCATCGCCGACACGGTTTCGGCGATCGGCGTGTCCGGATCGGGCCGGTGGCAGTAGTACAGATCCAGGTAATCGACCCGCAGGCGCCTCAAGGCCGCGTGGCAGGCATCGGTCACGTGCTTGCGCGACAATCCGCGCTGGGTCGGGCGCGGCTCGTCTGCGGAGCCGAACATCACCTTGCTCGACACGCAATAGCCGTCGCGAGGCAGGCGAAGGTCCGCGATCACGTCGCCCATGACCTGCTCGGCCGCGCCGTGGGCGTAGCTCTCGGCGTTGTCGAAGAAGGTGACGCCGTGGTCCCACGCAGCCGCAACCAGCTCGCGCGCGGTGCCGCGACCGACCTGCGCGCCGAAGGTCACCCAGGCGCCAAACGAAAGCGCCGACAGTTGCAGGCCCGAACCACCCAGGCGCCGGTATTGCATCGCGTGTCTTCCAGTATGTGGTGAAGCCAGTGTAGCCGCGACTCCACGTGGCCATCGAATGCGCGCCGCAGCATCTCCGGCAGCGGCCCCGCGTCAATCCGGCATCCACGCCCATCGGACCGGCCGAGCCGACGAGGCGCCATCACGCTATCCTCGGGGCAAGCCAGGAGACGGGGATGTCAGTCACCAGCCGGAGTTTTCGCGAAATCGTCGAATCGCTCCTGTCGCCACCGGACGAGATCATGCTCGAGGTCGGCGCCAGCGGCGAGCTGGTGGTCGCACGCCTGCGGGTGCTGCTGGCCGCGCTGTTGCTGCTGCTGCCGCTGGCGCATGCACTGTCCGGCGGCAGCCTGCGGGAAGTGCTGGTGGGGCTGGTCGCGGCCATGCTGATCAACGTGTTCGCGCTGGTCTGGCTGCAGCTTGCGCGCCGGCCCCGCCGTTACGACTGGCTGTCGTTCGCCACTGCGGGGTTCGATGTCACCGCCACCACCGCGGTCCTGGTCGTGATCGCGCTCGAACAGCTGCCAGCGGCGCTGAACAGCACCATCGCCTGGTCCGGTTACGTCCTGGCGATCATGCTGACGGTGCTGCGCACCGATGGGCGGACCACCCTGTTCGCCGGCGCGCTGGCGGTTTCGCAGTACGGGCTGCTGGTCGCTCTCGCCTTAGCGCTGGCGTTCTCGCCCGAGCAGTTGATCTCCAGCGAGCACGGGTCGGTCGCCACGAGTGGGCAGATCTTGCGGCTGCTCCTGCTGTCGGTGGTGACCGGCATCACCGCGATGCAGGTCTACCGGTTGCAGCAGCTGGTCGAACTGTCGGGAACCGACGGACTGACCCGGCTGCCCAACCGCAGCTGGCTGCTGCACCGGATCCCTCGCCTGATCGAGACGGCGCGGGACGACGGCAGCAGCCTGACCCTGGCGCTGATCGACATCGACTCGTTCAAACGGGTCAACGACGCGGCCGGCCATCGCGCCGGCGATCGTGCCCTGCGCCATGTGGTGGCGACCCTGCGCGACCTGATGGAACCCGGCGAATGGCTGGTGCGACTGGGCGGCCAGGAGTTCGTGCTGGTGCTGCACCAACCGGTTGGCAGCGCATGGGAGCGCGTCGATGCGATCCGCCGCCAGGTCGCTGCACGGCCGTTCGACACCGATCACGGCGAAAGCTGCATCGTGTTGACCATCAGCGCCGGGCTGGCGAGCTTTCCGCATGACGGCCACGATGTGTCGCGCCTGCTGCACCGGGCCGACCGGCGCCTGCAGACCGCCAAGCGCGAGGGGCGAAACCGGGTCGTGGCGCGCGACGACTAGCCGCTCAACCTGTTTGCGCCCCCTCCGCCGAGCCCTGCGGCTTCCACCGGGCCGATCGCTGCCGTCAACTGGCTGAGCGGGCACGCGCGCGCGACTCCACGATCAAGCCGCTTTACAGGCAACGAACCGGCCGTCTAGGCTGCCGCAGGTTCGCGACCGCTTCCGGTCACAGGGGACGACGTACTTGGACGCATTCACTCGGGTCGCTTTCGGCCTGTTCGGCCTCAGCGTGCTCATCGGCATTGCCTGGCTGTTCTCCAACAACAAGAAAGTAGTGGACTGGCGCCTGGTGGTGACCGGCGTGGCGCTGCAGATCGGTTTTGCCGCGCTGGTGTTGCTGGTACCGGGCGGCAAGGACGTGTTCGACGCGCTTGGCAACGGCTTCGTCAAGGTCCTGAGCTTCGTCAACGCCGGCTCGGGCTTCATCTTCGGCAGCCTGAT
The DNA here is from genome assembly GCA_035465455.1 of Lysobacter sp. Classification (GTDB taxonomy): domain Bacteria; phylum Pseudomonadota; class Gammaproteobacteria; order Xanthomonadales; family Xanthomonadaceae; genus Lysobacter_K. Next base: position 3,990 of record DATHRJ010000220.1, on the reverse strand, counting down.
GAACGTGGAGACCTACGGCTTCATCTTCGCGTTCCAGGTGCTGCCGACGATCATCTTCTTCGCCGCGCTGATGAGCGTGCTGTACCACCTGGGCGCGATGCAGTGGATCGTGCGGGTGATGGCCTGGGCGATCACCAAGGTGATGCGCGTGTCCGGCGCGGAAACCACCAGCGTCTGCGCCAGCGTGTTCATCGGCCAGACCGAGGCGCCGCTGACGGTGCGGCCGTACATCTCGCGCATGACCGAGTCGGAGCTGATCACGATGATGATCGGCGGCATGGCCCACATCGCCGGCGGCGTACTGGCCGCGTACGTGGGCATGCTCGGTGGCGGCGACCCGGAACAGCAGGCGTTCTATGCAAAGCACCTGCTGGCCGCATCGATCATGGCCGCGCCGGCCACGATGGTCGTGGCCAAGCTGCTGATCCCGGAAACCGGGGTGCCGCTGACCCGGGGCACGGTCAAGATGGAAGTCGAGAAGACCACCAGCAACGTGATCGACGCCGCCGCCGCAGGCGCCGCCGATGGCCTGCGCCTGGCGTTGAACATCGGCGCGATGCTGCTGGCGTTCATCGCCCTGATCGCGCTGATCGACTGGCCGCTGACCTGGCTGGGCGAGGTCACCGGCGCGGCCGGCGCGCTCGGGCGCCCGACCAGCATGGCAACGCTGCTGGGCTACCTGCTGTCGCCGATCGCGTGGCTGATCGGCGTGCCCTGGCAGGACGCGAACGTGGTCGGGGGCCTGATCGGGCAGAAGATCGTGCTCAATGAATTTGTCGCCTACCTGCAACTGGCCGAGATCGTCAACGGCAACACGCCCGGCGTGGTCCTGACCGATCAGGGCCGGCTGATCGCCACCTACGCGCTGTGCGGATTCGCCAACTTCTCCTCGATCGCGATCCAGATCGGCGGCATCGGCGGCCTGGCCCCGGACCGGCGCCAGGATCTCGCGCGGTTCGGGCTGCGCGCGGTGCTAGGCGGCACCATCGCCACGCTGATGACCGCCACGATTGCCGGGGTGCTGACCTCGTTCGGGTGAAGCGCCGCCGTTCCCCCGCGATCAGCTCCTGGGGAACACCGGGGTGAAGCCCCGCGTGGGGATCGCGCGCCTCCTGCACACATGGTTCAGCAAGGGGCGGTTTGATCGTGGCAGAATTCGCGGCTCCTGATCGATGAGACCAAGCCGTGGATCCCACTACCCTCGAAGAGCTCGGATTGCTCGACGTGCTGCACCGGATTGATCAGGGCCAGCCACCCGATGCCCATTCCAAGCCGTTGCGCGACCGCCTGGTCGAGGCTGGCCTGGCGGAGTTCGATGCTGATGACCTCCGGCTGACCGAAGCCGGCGTCGAGCGCTGCAAGGGGCTGCGCCACCGCGTCGCCGCCGATGCCGAAGCCGCGCTGGTGCTGGAGGAGCGCGGGAAAGCCGAGCAGAACGAGATCGCGCAGAAGGCCGCCGAAATCGTCATGCAGGCCGAGCAGTCGCAGGCCTGAATCGCCACGGCGGCGAGTCCGCCAGATCGCGTCACAGCACGATCGTGCATCCACCCATGCAGGTGGCCAGCCGCGCGCGGCCCCGACCGCCAAGCCCCACATGCCGTTCAGCACGGACACGGCCCGCCGCAACCGGCGCGGGTAAACTGCCGACCATGCAGATCGGCCCACACACCATCGCCCCCAGGGTCATCCTCGCGCCGATGGCCGGGGTCACCGACAAGCCGTTCCGGGTGCTGTGCAAGCGCCTGGGCGCCGGGTTGTGCGTGTCGGAGATGACCACGTCCGACCCGCGGTTCTGGCACACCACGAAGTCATTGCACCGCATGGACCACAGCGGCGAGCCCGACCCGGTCAGCGTGCAGATCGCCGGCACCGACCCGACGGTGATGGCGCAGGCGGCGCGCCACAACGTCGACCATGGCGCGCAACTGATCGACATCAACATGGGATGCCCGGCCAAGAAGGTCTGCAACGCGTGGGCGGGTTCGGCGCTGATGCGCGACGAGGCGCTGGTGGCCGATATCCTGCAGGCGGTGGTCAACGCGGTGGACGTGCCGGTGACTCTGAAGATCCGCACCGGCTGGGCCTTCGATCAGCGCAACGCGCTGGCGATCGCGCGCATTGCGCAGGCCAGCGGCATCCAGGCCCTGGCGGTGCACGGCCGCACCCGCGACCAGCAATACACCGGCATCGCCGAGTACGACACGATCGCGCAGATCAAGTCCGAGCTGTCGATCCCGGTGATCGCCAACGGCGACATCGATTCGCCGCACAAGGCCGCCGCCGTGCTGCGCCACACCGGCTGCGACGCGGTGATGGTCGGCCGCGCGGCGCAGGGGCGGCCGTGGATCCTGCGCGAGATCGCCCATTACCTCGCCACCGGCCAATTGCTGCCCGAGCCGACCCTGGCCGAAGTGCGCGCGGTCCTGCTCGGCCATCTCGAGCACCTGCACGCGTTCTACGGGGAACCGGCCGGAGTGCGCATCGCCCGCAAGCACCTGGGCTGGTACGCCAAGGATCGTCCCGACAACGCCGCGTTCCGTGGCGTGGTCAATCGCGCCGATACTGCCCAGGCGCAGCTGCAGCTGACCGGCGACTACTTCGAAGCACTGATCGCCGGCGTGGCACCGCCGCTGCCGGTCGCCGCCTGAAACCCGTTTCCTGACCGAGCCCCGCCGTGTCCGACTCTGCCATCAGCACCAGCGACTTTCCCTACCTGCACGGGTTCTCGCCGACCGAGCAGGCGCGCCTGGTCAAGCAGGCGCGCGTGGCCGAATCCACGATCTTCCATGACATCGACTACTCCGGCGCGCGCCGGCTGCTGGAAGTCGGCAGCGGTGTCGGCGCGCAGACCGAGATCCTGCTGCGGCGCTTCCCGGACCTGCACGTGTCCTGCGTGGACCTCAACGAAGCGCAATTGGCCGCCGCACGCAACAACCTTGGCCGCATGCCGTGGCTGCAGGATCGGTACACCTTGCAGCAGGCCGATGCCACCGACCTGCCGTTCGAGCCGCGCAGCTTCGACGGCGCGTTCCTGTGCTGGGTGCTCGAGCACGTGCCCTCGCCGGCGCGCGTGCTCAGCGAGGTGCGCCGCGTACTCGCGCCGGGCGCCAGCGTGTACGTCACCGAGGTCATGAACTCCTCGTTCCTGCTGGATCCGTATTCACCCAATGTCTGGCGCTACTGGATGGCGTTCAACGACTTCCAGCTCGAAAGCGGCGGCGACCCGTTCGTCGGCGCCAAGCTGGGCAACCTGCTGCTGGCCGGCGGATTCCGCGACGTGACCACGCAGATCAAGACCTTCCACTTCGACAACCGCGAACCGGCGCGGCGCAAGACCATGATCGCGTTCTGGCAGGAGCTGCTGCTGTCGGCGGCCGAGCAGCTGATCGCCGCGGGCAAGGTCGACGAGGAGACCGTCGAAGGCGTGCGCCAGGAGATGCGGCAGGTGCAGAACGACCCGAACGCGGTGTTTTTCTACGCGTTCGTTCAGGCGCGCGCGTTGGTGCTGTGAGCGGCTGCAGGCCGCTGAGGGCTGCGTGCCGGCCCCGCGCGCGCCGCACTCGCGGCCATCACCCGGCTTTGCCACACTGGCCGCCCACGATGGGTTCAGGCCCTGGCGACCCGATGCGCCAACCGCGACCAACCTGTATCATTCCGCTCCATCCTTCCATCCGAATAAAGGGATATTGAGCCCGATGTCCAGCTATCTGTTCACCTCAGAATCCGTGTCCGAAGGTCATCCGGACAAGCTTGCCGACCAGATCTCCGATGCGGTGCTCGACGCGATCCTGAGCCAGGACAAGCGCGCGCGCGTGGCCTGCGAGACCATGGTCAAGACCGGCGTGGCGATCGTCGCGGGCGAAATCACCACCTCGGCATGGATCGACCTGGAGGCGGTGGCCCGCAAGGTCATCGTCGACATCGGCTACGACAGCTCCGACGTCGGGTTCGACGGCGCCACCTGCGGCGTGCTCAACCTGATCGGCAAGC
>DATHRJ010000219.1:0-1577 GCA_035465455.1 Lysobacter sp. | reverse complement strand
GCTGGCAGCGCAAGCCGGCCAGGGCATGCAGCACAAGCCGCCGCCGTTCGCCGCAGTCGACAAGGACGGCGACGGCTTCGTCACCGAAGAGGAATTCAACAGCCACCGCGCCGAGCGGCAGGCCGCCATGGCCGAGGCCGGTAAGCCGATGAAGGGCATGGCCACCGCGCCCTCCTTCGCCGATGTCGACAGCGACGGCGACGGCAGGCTGACCGAAGCTGAACTGACTGCCGCGCAGCAGGCGCACAAGCAGGCCATGCGGGAGGCGCATAAGGGCATGGGCGGCGGCATGGATATGCACAAGGGCATGCAGATGCCGACCTTCGAAGATCTCGACCTCGATGGCAACGGCTGCATCAACGCCGAGGAATTCGCCAAGCACCAGGCCGAGATGCACCAGTAGGACCGATCCCGGATCAAGTCCGGGATGACGATCGGGGCCTCCCATCGCGGCTGAAGCCGCTCCTACAGCACCTCCAGGAGAAACGCCTCGAGCCCGGCCGTGTAGGATGCCCGGCTGATCCAGAACCCCGCGTTGTGGTCGCCGCGCAGTTCGAGGAAGAACCTGGGTGATGGCGCCGCGTCGTAAATGGCGCGGCCCATCGCATAAGGGATGATCTCGTCGTCCCGACTGTGTACGACCAGCACCGGGCAGTTCAGCCGCGCCGCGTAGTCCACGACCGGGTACTTCAGCCGGGTCAGCAGCCCTGCCGGGAATATCGGATAGAGCCGGCGCGCCATGTCCGCGCCGGAGGTGAAACTCGATTCGATGATGAGCGCCGCCGGCGTTTCGGCCGCCGGCAACTGGCTGCCCAGCCAGGCGCCGACCGCGCCGCCCAGCGAACGCCCGAACACCACGATGCGGCCCGGTCGGATGCCGCGCTCACCCACCAGGTAATCCCAGGCCGCCCGTGCGTCGCGGTAGGTCCCCGCCTCGGTGGGCTTGCCGGTGCTGCGGCCATAGCCGCGATAGTCGACGATCAACACGTCCAGTCCGAGCCGGTTGAACAGGGCGATGCTTTCGAGGCGGTGCGAAATGTTGCCGGCGTTGCCGTGGAAAAACAGCAGCACGCCGCGAGCCTCGCCCATGCCCGGCCGGGCGGCCGGCACGTACCAGCCGTGCAGGCGTTCGCCGTCCGCGGTGTCGATGTTGACGTCCTGGTAGTCGAGCCCGGCATCCGCCGGCGTGGCGTCCAGCGTCCGGCCGGGCAGGTTGGCGAGGTAGACCATGGAGCCCTGCAACAGGTACAGCATGGCGCCCAGCAGGACATAGATGCCGGCAAGCACCGCCAGGAGCCCGAACAGCGTGCGCATGGCGCCATTGTACGGCCGGTTTCACCCACGGTGGGATTTTCCGGCCGCAACCGGCGGGCGTTTCCCGCTCCCCGGGAAGCCTCCGGTTGCCCTTGCCCAGTGCCCGTTCTATGCTACCTCGCTTACCGCTTGCAGAAAGGTTTTAACCGCATGAACGACGACAGCAGCAAGGAAGAATTCGACGGCACGGATTGGCTCGAAGCCGAGCTGCAGGACACGCTGGACGAAGACTACGAGCTGGAGATGTCCGAGCCGGCGCTGTC
>DATHRJ010000218.1:0-3461 GCA_035465455.1 Lysobacter sp. | reverse complement strand
GCCTCCTCCAGCGCGGCACCCGCGCTGTCGACCAGCAGCGCCCCGGCAGCGGCGTACGCGTCATCGCTGAAACTGGCGCCGCGGCCCGCGCCGCGCTCCACCCGGACCTGCGCGCCGGCGGCAATCAGCTTCTTGCAGGTTTCCGGGGTCAGCGCCACCCGGCGTTCGCCGACCGCTGACTCGCGTGCAACACCCACGATGATCGCCATGCCACGCTCCCTGCCCCAAGTGACAGGCATCGTAACGAATGGGCCGCGACGGTGCGATGCACCGTCGCGATGACTGCCTTAGCCCCGGGCCTGCGCCAGGTGCTGGCGCACGTGGCGCAAGGCTTCGTCAAACGGCGCCGGCTCACCGCCCAGCTCGAGACGCCCGCTCTCGGCGAGGGCCGCCAGTTCCTCGGCCGAGCCGAGCAGTACGCGCATGCCACGGCGGTTGACCAGCAGCCGTCGGGAGGTCAGCGGACTCACCCACGCCACCTTGGCCGCGATCCGCTCGCCCTGGCCATCGACCAGATGCAACAGATCGCCGGCGCGCAGCTGGCGCATCCGCTCGACCAGCGCCGAATCGCGCACGGTGACGGTGTCGGTCCCGCCCACCAGCCACAGCTTGCGTTCGGCGACGTCCTCGCTAGGCGCTTCCGATGGCGACACCGGGTGCAGCTCGCGTGGCGTATGCGGATGCGCCAGGCCACGCACCAGCATCGCCAGTCCGTGCTCGGCGGCGCTGCGATCAAGGCCTGAACTGGCCAGGCAGGCGACGATCGCCGGCTCCAGCGCGATCAGGTGTTCCGCCAGCAGGTGCCCCGCACCCTCTGCCGCGATCCGGTCGACATCGACCAGCGCATCGCCCAGCGCACGCGCCTCGACGTGCGGCTGCGCCACTTCGCCCTCACGCAGGAGCGTCTGCACCAGGTGGTAGCGCCACGGCGTCGACAGGAACTGGGCGATGGCCTCGCTCAACGGTGAAGCCGCCAACTGCTGCTCGAGGATGGCATCGGCCTGCTGCCGGGCGTGGTTGAGGCGCTCGCGACCCGAGGAGGCCTTCGCAGCACGTTCCTCTTGCATTTCCACCCGGCGGCGCTGCTGCTGCAGCAGGGCATCCAACTCGGCATGGGCGACTTCGAAAATCGCCAGGTCCTCGTTGAATTCGGTGACGATTTTTTGCGATGCCGCCGCAGCGCGCTCAAGCAGTTCGCGTTCCTGCGGCGTCTCCGCCGCGTTGCCGGCGCAGGCTTCGGTGATGGCATCCAGCAACCGCCGCGCCGGATGCGCCGATGTCTCGAACAACGACTGGTCGGTCAGCGCCACCTTGACGAACGGCAGCACCAGACGCGCATAAAGCCTGCGCGAGCGTTCCGGCAGGTGGTTGCTCTGGAACAGCGAATCGAACAGCAGCGCGATCAGGTCGATCGCGTCTTCCTCGTCGGTGCTGAAGCTCACCTGTTCGGGATTTAGCCCGAGCCGTCGCGAGCCGAAATTGAGGTGCTCGCGGATGGCACGAGCGAGCCGGCCGCTGCCGGCCAGCGCGCGGGCGAAAGTATCCGTGGGCTCCGCTTGCAGCAACGAGGCCACGCTGACCAGTTCCTCGATTCGCAGCTCACGCCGCGGCTGTGCCGGCCGGCCCGTTTGCGCGCCACCGCCACCAAAACCATAGCCATAGCCATATCCACCCTGGCCCGGGTTCGCCCCATCCTGAGCCCCGGCCTGCTCGGCAGCCTTGGCCGCGGCTTTCAACAGCCCGTCGCGCCAGGCGTGGAGCATCCCGCGCAGCTCGGTCAGCGAACCCGGTGCCGGTGCCGCCGCGCTTGCCGAAGCAGCACCTTGGCCGGCGGCCTCGTTCTCGCTGGCGCTTGCCGGCGCAGCATCAGGTTCCGGCTTGACCGCGGCCGGCACTTCCTCCGATGCCGGCGCATCGGCCACGGCATATCCGTTCTCCGACAACACGGTGTTGACCTTGCCGTACAGATCACCCAGCACGCGCGCCAGTTCCAGTTCGTACTGGCGGAACATCAGCGCTCGCAGTGCCTCGGGAATCTGCTCGTCGCCGAAGGTCTCCATGAATGCAGAGGCAAGTCTCCCGGGACCGATCGGGTTGGCGGCCTGCGGCAGGCCGAGTTCCAGCCCCAGCGCGCGCAGGCGACCGTCCATCAGCTGCAGCGGGCGTGAATGCGCCTGCTCGATCGCCTCGGCCAGTTTCTCTCCGGCCAGATGGAAGTCGAGCTGGGCCTCGTCGACAAGACCCAGTGGCGCCGCGGATTCAACCCGAGCGCGGCGTGCGCGGAAGCTGTCGAAGCCCTGGGCGATCTGCTGGCGAAAATTCATCACATGGGTGGCATGGCGCTGACGAAGCACCCGCAATGCCGACTGGTCCACGTACTGGACGCCCTCGTCGGGGTCGGCGGCAGGGTCCAGCGCCGCCTCCAGCGGACCGAACATCGCACCGGGAATTCCACCCAACTGCTCGACGGCCAGACGCTGTATGTCCCCGAGCACACGCAATGGATCGCTGCGCGTGGCGTACCCTACGCCGAACGGATTCTTGTACACACTCATTTCCCCAGAGTGATGTGACGCTTCACGTCACTCGTCGCGGCAATTGGCGACGTAACTTGGAGCATAGTGGCAATATCCGGTCCGACCCCGTGGATTATTTGCGATCTGTGACCTATGCCCGTAATTAACATGTCGCCGCCCGGCACCGGGGCCGGGGAAGATGCCCTCGCGATTATCGACGGTCGTCGCTCACTGCCGCCGATGCAACTGGGTGCGCCCGGCCCGGATGACGCGACGCTGTTGCGGTTGCTGCAGTCCGCGGTCCGGGTACCGGACCATGGCAAGCGGGTCCCGTTCCGTTTCGTGATGCTGCGCGGCGGGGCCCGCCATGCATTCGGGGAGCGCCTTGCCACGCGACGACTCGCGCTGGAGCCCGGTGCCGGCCATGCCGCGGTGGAGAAGGACCGCGCGCGCTTCACCCATGCGCCGCTGGTGATCACCGTGGTGGCGAAGCTGGGACCGGACGAGAAGATTCCCGAACAGGAACGCCTGCTGAGCGCCGGCTGCGTGTGCTTCGGCCTCCTGCACGCGGCCCATGCGCTGGGATTTGCCGGAGTGTGGCTGACCGGCTGGGCCGCATACGACCGCGAGGTGGCGGGTTGGCTGGGCTTGGCCGACAGCGAGCGCGTCGTCGGCTTCGTCCACATCGGCACGCCGCAGCTGCATGCCCCCGAGCGCGACCGCCCCGATCCGCTGGCGCTGCTCAGCGAGTGGCACCCGGCATGAGCGACGGCAACTTCGGCGGCGCCGCTGCCGCGCACCCGCGCACGCTGTACCTCGTCGATGCCAGCCTGTACGTGTTCCGCGCCTGGCATTCGATGCCCGACGAGTTCCGCGATGCAGACGGCTGGCCGACCAACGCCGTGCACGGCTTCGCCCGCTTCCTGCTGGAACTGCTGGATCGCG